>NZ_CP022412.2:3961362-4266082 GCF_002222615.2 Bacteroides caccae
CCAGTAGTTTCTTCCTTTTTTCACCCGGTTGTCAGCAAATATCTGTTGGCGGTAAGCTGCAAATTCTTTCAGACGATTCACATCCGCCTCACTTATCAAGCCTTTACGATCGGGAGGAATATTCAACAAGAGCACGGAATTATAGCCTACCGACCGGAAATAGATATCCGACAGATGTTTCAAAGACTTTACTTTGCTATCTTCCGCCTCATGATAGAACCACCCCGGACGGATAGACACATCCACTTCCGACGGATACCAGAACAGCTCCGTGGCCTTCTCCAACATCTTACGGCTTCCTAAGTCCGCCGCTTTACTAAAGACACCCAGGCGCTTGTTGTTTTCCGCCGAACGGGCATAAATTCCCGGAGTGAGCACAGTGGCATTCCATTCTGTTTCACGTCCCAGTCCTTTCTCATTTCCTACCCAACGCACATCATCGCCCATAATTGCCATAACAGCTTTGGGTTGCAGACGTTGAATCGTTTTATAGAAAGCGTCCCAGTCATATACTTGTTTCTTTCCGTTCGGTCCTTCTCCATTCGCACCGTCGAACCAGACTTCGTGCACTTCACCGTAATTGGTCAGCAGTTCCGTCAACTGGCGGATAAAAAACTCATTATATCGGGGAGAATCTCCATAACATTCCGCGTTTCTGTCCCACGGAGAGAGATAGACTCCGAACTTCATTCCATACTTATCGCAGGCTTTCCGGAGTTCTTTCACAACGTCTCCTTGTCCGTTCTTCCAAGGAGAAGAGGCTACGGAATGTTTGGTGGTGGCCGTAGGCCAAAGGCAGAATCCATCGTGGTGTTTCGCCGTCAGAAGCACCATTTTAAATCCGGCATCTTTAAGGCTGCGCACCCATTGTTCGGCATCCAGTTCCGAAGGGTTGAAAAGTGCAGGATCTTCTTTTCCGTCTCCCCATTCGCGTCCGGTAAAAGTGTTGATACCGAAATGGAGAAAAGCGGTCAGTTCCATTTGTTGCCAGGATAACTGTTGGGGAGTAGGTATCAGGCGCGCCGCCATATCTACTTTCTGTTCAAGAGTCGCGTTCGGGGGAAATTCAACATGCTTCACATAATATTCTTCTGCCTTTTGTGCCTGAACACTCAATGTTATGACAGAGGATAATAATACTGCGGTCAGTAGTTTGTTCATGATATAAAATTTAATTAATACTGATAGTGCAAAGATAACGTAAAGGTGTGAATTTCACTACTTTCATAGAACATTTCTGACAATATTCAGAAAAGCCAGTAAAATCCACACCTATTATATATAATCTAATAACCTATTGGTTCAACACTTATTTTACCGGATAAAGGGTAAATTCAAAGTGCTGTTTCTTCAACGGAACCAAATATTGCGGCAATACACCGGGACCACAAGTAGCTGTTCCTACACCAGCCTGCTCTGCATCCAAGTGCACGGTCAACATTCCATCACGTTTCAGGTCATTGATATGACGGGCTTTCTCTAATAACACATCCGAGAAAGGAATGATACTAAACTGGAAAGCACGGTTTGACTCGACAAAGATACCTGCACCGGAGTGATCCGTAAACTTCGCCCATCGTACATCAGTACGATTACCCGTGGATTGCGGAGTGACATAATAGTGGAACATACGTTCGGGGGTTGTCTGATACAGTCCGATTCTACCGGATTGGTTACGGTCGGCATACGTTTCATTGTCACCACGTCCCAAATAGGAAACTTGGTCATACATATCAGCCACGCGGAACGTTACCCCCAAGCGAGCTATTGATTTCACAAGTGCTGTATCCGGTTCGAAAGTAGTGCTCACTTTCAATGCGCCATTCTTATCCAGTGCATAGATGAAGTCAGCCGTACCAACTTTCTGTCCTTTCGCGTTGAGTATTTCAACACGGGCAGTTGTTGAGGATTTGCCTTCTTTCAGTGATAGGACTTTCTGGGTAATATTATCCAGTCCTGCTTTACGCCACAGACGTGCTCCGTTTCTATCACGGTTATCATTATCCGTAGCCGGACGAAAAAGACTTAATGTCAATGGAGTAGATAACAGCTCTTTGCCGTTCAGACTCAACGAAGTCAGAGCTCCTGTTTTTTTATCAACGGTAAATGTTGTTTCACCTGCTTTTTGCGGACGATGAGCCGTAGAATTCTTATTGCCGGAAAGTACAAACTGGTCATAAGCCACTTCCCAGTCTTTATCTATCATCGGGGAATCCTCTTTACGGGTCCAGCTAACGTTCAGATAAGCCTCACGGTCCTTTTTCGAAAGAATCACATTACCCAACTGTATATCTATGGTAGCGTGCGGTTCGCAATCCAGCACTTTAGTCCCTTCTGCCAGTTTCTCTCCACTATCGGTTGTTACATTCCAATGGAATATATATTCATTCAGATTAGAGAAATCGTACCAGTTCTTGATACGAAGTTTCATGTTCTTCCGGTCAAGTAAAGTGGTCTTTATATTCTGATACACTTTCTTCACTTCGAGCAGATGCGGATGTGGTTCACGGTCGGCACCGACCAAGCCGTTACAACAGAAATTACCGAAACTGGGAATTCCTTGCGGACCATAATCACCACCGTAAGTCCAGTACCATTTCCCGCTCTTGTCTATTTCGCGGAAAGATTGGTCTACCCAGTCCCATACGTTACCGCCTTGTGCCATAGGCTCGCTTTCGAAGACATCCCAATATTCCTTCAGGCCGCCGCAACTGTTACCCATTGCATGCAGGTATTCACAAAGGATGAAAGGACGGTAAATGTCTTTCTTCGCTACATACGCTTTTATTTCGTCTACGCTACGGTACATACGGCAGTAAATATCCGTATTATAATTCAGTTCGGCACGTTCATACTGCACGGGGCGGGTCTTTTCTACAGATTTCAGCCAATCATAAGTACGTTCGAAGTTAATACCGTTGCCAGCTTCATTTCCTAACGACCAGATAACTATGGCCGGATGATTCTTGGAACGTTCGTACATCCGGTGTGTACGGTCCATGTGGGCTGTCAGCCAAGTACTGTCTTTGGCAAGGGAGGCGGGACCGTAGCCCATACCGTGAGATTCAATATTGGCTTCATCAATCATATACAATCCGTAACGGTCACAAAGCTGATACCAGTAAGGATGGGTAGGATAATGTGAGTTCCGAACAAGGTTGATGTTATGTTGTTTCATCAGTTTGATATCCAGTTCCATTAGTTCCTTACTTACCGTACGTCCGAGTTGCGAATGTTCGTGGCGGTTGGTTCCCTTTACCAATACCGGAACGCCGTTGATACAGAAACGTCCATCCTTGATTTCCGAGGTACGGAAACCAACTTCACATCCGGTCAGTTCAGTGACTTTACCTTGGTCGTCTTTCAGTTC
Organism: Bacteroides caccae; assembly: GCF_002222615.2. Classification (NCBI taxonomy): domain Bacteria; kingdom Pseudomonadati; phylum Bacteroidota; class Bacteroidia; order Bacteroidales; family Bacteroidaceae; genus Bacteroides; species Bacteroides caccae. The sequence continues at coordinate 3,964,733 of NZ_CP022412.2, forward strand.
GAGCACGAGTGTATAAAGGTGGGGATGTTCCGCATCCCAGGCTTTCACATTCGGAATCTTCTTTTCATCAAATGCTATGAAATTACTTAATCCGCGGGATTTAATTTGAATAGCGTCCTGCAAGACAGCTTTACCCGAATCATCTTTCAATGTATACGCAATAGAACCGGTAGTAGAAGAAGGTCCTTCCACAGTTACTTCCAGTCCGAAGATACCGTCTTTGTATCTATCTTTATCCAAAGAAGCATTCAATTTATAGTCGGCAATGTACTGTTTGGGAGTACTGTACAAGTAAACATCACGTTCGATACCACTCAAACGCCACATATCCTGGCATTCGAGATAAGCACCCGCACTCCAACGGTATACCTCCAAAGCCACTACATTCTCTCCATCGTTCAAGACATCCGTGATATCCCATTCGGCATTCGTTTTCGAGCCTTGGTTATATCCGAGCAGTTTCCCGTTCACCCATACGTAATAGAAAGAGATAACACCTTCACAGCAAAGTACTACCCGACGTCCTTTCCAGTCGGCAGGCACTTTAAATGTGCGGCGGTATGAGCCGACTTCATTTTCTGCATAAGGGACCAACGGCGGATTCTTCTTAAAGTTGAACATTTTGTCGTCAAACTCATACGTTTCGTTGACGTAGATAGCTGTACCATACCCTTGACGTTCCCAATTGCCGGGAACATTGATGTCCGCCCAACCTCCGGTATAATAAGAAGGCTGATAAAAGTCCTTCGGACGGTTATCGGGATTCTTCACCCAATGGAATTTCCATTTTCCGTTCAGGGTCATATAAAAAGGAGACTGTTCGTATCCGCCCGGTTTTTCAATATCGGAAGCATTGGCGTAAGGCCATACATAGGTATGAGGAGCGAGTTTATTCAGTCCTACCGCATACTGGCTCTGCCATTCGGGCAACGGTTGTTCCTGCGCCGAAGCGAAGGTAGCAGTCAGTCCTGCCAATAAGATTAAAAAGGTTCGTTTCTTTAAGCTAATGTTCATAATTATTATTTTTAACGACTAGACTCTTATTCTATCATTACTTCATCAAAATAGATTCTTGCTTCCTGATCGGGACGGACATGATCTTTAGGGCATATCCCTGCTCCTTTCGCCGTCACACGTACATAACGGGCAGATACGCCACCCATATCCAGCGAGTAATCATTTCTAAAAGTTCCTTCCTTATAAATTTCTTCCAAAGAAAAGTTCAACTCCCCTATGGCACAGTATGTCCGGTTATCATCGGAAACTTCCACACGGATCATTTTCGGTTTATGCACTCCCATTCCATAATTCGTAATGCAACCAATGGCAAATTTATTCAATTTTTCCTTACCAAGCAAATCTATGGTGAAAGAAATTGAATCATTCCGGCTCCAGTTACACCATTCGAAATCAGTATATTTCAGGCTTCCCCGCAATCCGTTGACTAATAACATTTCATTTTTCTTATTACCAAGCAATGGTTTTGCCGTGGCTTTGTTCCATGTAAGCTGCAAGTCCAGGATTTCTCCCATTTGCTTGCCGTCCATAAAGGTGGCGGCTTTCACCATTTGCGTTTTTGTCACACGGATAGGTCCGTCATAACGATGTGAGGACATCGCCGGGTTACTGCCATTCAGCGTATAGCGAATTTCCACATCCGGACGGAGACATTCCAGATTCACCTCCAGATGTCCGTTCACCGGTGTCACCGTTTGCTGGATATTATACATCGAACGGGCATAAACAATCCCTTTTTCCGCCAAATGTGCATTATATACATCCATCCGTTTCAAGAAACCGGACCAATCTTTTGTGCCCGTGGGCGTCCATGCTACTTCTGCCAGAGCAGCCAGACGAGGAAACAAGAGATAATCCACGTCTTCCGGCTTATTACAAAATTCTGTCCACATACAAGCTTGTATGCCCATTAATAAAGATTCATATTCCGGTTTCCAATCCTTCTGCACAGGCTCGTAGTCAAAAACATCTTTCAGTGTATTGTTTCCGAAATATGTTACCGGTTCAAACCATTGAGGTCCCTGATAACGGATCAGATACATGATACGTGCCGGAGTCATAATAAATCGATGTCCCTTTTCGGCAGCTTTCAGGGCAGCCGTTCCCATTCCCTGCCAACCAAGTATAATAGACTCTTCGGGAAGAAAAGAACTGTTTGTCAACTCGTCCCAACCAATCACTTCACGTCCTTTTTTACGCAGATAATCACTGATACGCTTCATAAAGTAGCCCTGTAAATCTTCTTCATTAGTCAAATGCTGCTTTTTCATCCGCTTCTGACAAAGCGGGCATTTTTCCCAGTTCGTCTTTCGTGCCTCATCTCCCCCAACATGAATATAGCGGGAAGGGAAAAGTGTCAGAATTTCATCGAAAATATCTTGCAGAAAGGTAAATACACTATCGTTTCCCGCACAATAAATAATCTCTGAGTTCCGTCCTCCCAATCCGGGAAGTACACCGATAAAGTCTTTCACGACCGGACAGGCAAGTTGAGGATATGCAGCAAGCGCCGCATTACTATGTGCCGGTACATCTATCTCGGGAATAACTTCAATCTGCCTGTCAGCGGCATAAGCCACTATTTCCCTGATATCTTCCTGTGTGTAGAAACCGCCTATCGGCGTTGGTTCTCCCCGTTTCGGGTTACGGCGTGAGTGGAAAGGCACATCCGTACGGTCTACCCTCCATGCACCGACTTCCGTTAAACGAGGATATTTCTTGATTTCAATCCGCCAACCGTTATCATCTGTCAGATGAAAATGAAGTTTATTGATTTTCAGCATCGCCATACAGTCGATAATCCGCAGTACATTTTCTTTAGGAATAAAACAACGTACCGGATCCAACAGTAATCCCCGGAAACCAAAACGAGGTTCATCCTGAATTGTCACTGCCGGAACACTCCACGCGACATTCTTTACCGGTTGTCCCGATTCTATGGCAGCAGGCAGAAGTTGGCGGATAGATTGTAATGCATAAAAAAAGCCCTTTGTATCCGAAGCTTTAATAAGTATCTGTTCCGGCGTAACCTTTAACAGATACGCTTCAGTTTTTAAAGAAGAATCTGTCACGAAAAGGACTTGCCCCTCCTTGCTCCCGACATTTAACATGGGGGTTATCCCGGCAGCATGGACAAACAAATCGATAAAGTTGTGAGCAATTGTGGCCTGTTCCTGATTTTCTACTGCAAATGTAGTTTTTGCAGAAAAGATAAAGCTACCACTACCCGGCGTAATTTGTGCCGGGCGTGGAACTATTGAATTAAAAGGGGATGTTAAGTTATCAGCCTGCAAAAACACCGGCAATGGCGAAAGCAGAATGAGAATGATTAAGATATATTTTTTCATGATGTATGTACATTGGATTTATTCCTTGTCACGTTCCGGTGAGAAACGGACAGGATCATTGTATTGCTCCTGAAGTTTCAGCATTTCTTCTTTCAACTCCTTCACCACCGGTTCGTATTCTGGTTGTCCGTAGAGATTGTGCATTTCCGACGGATCAGCTTGCAGGTCATATAGTTCCCACCAGTTGATATCATTATAGAAATGAATCAGTTTATAGCGGTCTGTGCGTACACCGTAATGACGTTTCACCATGTGTTCAGCAGGATATTCATAGAAATGATAGTAAAGAGCTTTCCGCCAGTCTTTCGGATGTTCACCTTTCAACAAAGGCACAAGAGATACACCTTGAATATCGGAAGGTATCTCTGCTCCCGCCAGTTCGAGGAAAGTAGGTGCATAGTCAATGTTTTGAACCATTTCGGTGATGTCACCTCTGCGGTCGAATCCTTTCGGCAGACGCATGACAAGCGGTGTACGCATAGATTCTTCGTACATGAAACGTTTGTCAAACCAACCGTGTTCGCCCATATAGAATCCCTGATCGGAAGTGTAGACTACAAGTGTGTTATCCAGTAAACCTTTCTCTTTCAAGTAATCGAGTACGCGACCAACATTGTCATCCAGTGATTTTACAGTCTTCATGTAATCACGCATATAACGCTGGAATTTCCAATTGGCAAGTTCCTTACCCTGAAGATTCTGTTTATAGAAATCATCTATAATCGGAGTGTAAAACCTGTCCCATGCGGCACGTTGCGCTTCATCCATACGACCGATATATTTCTCATACAAGGATTTCAAACGGGATTTTTTATCAGGACGGAGCATTTTGAGGTCATAAATCATGTCCATATCCTTTACAATGCTCATTTCTTGTGCAGCGGCAGCGGGACGACCTTCATAATCGTCAAAGAAATTATCCGGTAACGGGAAGGTTTTATCTTCATACAAAGCCAAATTACAAGTATCTGCCAGCCAGTTACGGTGAATTGCCTTGTGATGTATCAAAAGACAGAAAGGTTTCTCCGGGTTGCGTTTATTCTCTATCCAGTCGATAGCATCATCAGTAATAAGGTTCGTAAGATACCCATGTTTTTGAATAGTGTCATTATTTTGCGTAATGAAATCCGGATTGTAGTAGTCACCTTGTCCGGGGACTATCTGCCAGTAATCAAAGCCGGAGGGCAGGCTTTCAAGATGCCATTTACCCACCAATGCTGTCTGATAGCCGATTCTCTGCAACAGCTTCGGGAAAGTCTGTTGCGAACTGTCAAATACGCAAGTGGTATTATCATAGAATTTATTGGCGCAACTATGCTTTCCTGTTATCATACAGGCGCGACTGGGACCACTTAAAGAATTGGCAACAAAGCTTTGGGTAAAACGTACACCGTCGGCAGCAATGCGGTCAAGATTCGGTGTTTCCATGTAGCGTGTGTCGTAACAGCTCATCATTTGTGCTGTGTGATCGTCTGTCATTATGTAGACGATATTCAGTGGTTTCTGCTCCACAGGCTTTTGTTTGATTGAACAAGAAACAAGGGAAGTTACGGCGGTAACGCCAGTCAAAGAGTAAAATAGTCCGGATTGTAGATTTTTCATATATAATAAATTAAGTAAACGAAGAATTCATCATCGGCAAAAATAAGCTTTTTGATTAATAATCGACTTCCATTTATCGCCATTTTATTTCCATAAATGTTCAAAAGGACTGATTATAACCCTAAATTCCGGATGCCAGGACAAATATCCCCCGCATCCGGAAATTTATCAAGTCATTTAAGGGGTTTAAGCTTCTGCTTAATTCGTATAGCCAAAATTATTATCTGAAGTAGTAAGGGCCGGATTGGCGTCAATCTCGCTACTAGGAATTGGCAATAACAAATTCTTTTTCAAAAATTCATCCGTCAATCCTCTTGTACCATTATAAATACGATCTAACCAAGCATTAGAACTAGCAGGATACAATGCGTCAGATGCTATCGTTATTTCATGATTATTATGTAACTCCAAAGCCATCTTAAAATACTTTGTCCCACGAATACGAGGCATTTCATACATTCCGGGCTCACCGCAAAGTTCTATGATACGCTCAAAAAACAATTTCTGTCTTACTTCTTCCTGATTCAAGGATGTCGGCCAGTCAGCCGGCTGAGCAGAAACTTTCATACCCGAATTACGTGCACGATTTAGAACTTCTTTTGCTAATGATATGGCTTTAGGAGTGTCCCCCAATTCATTGTACACATCTGCCATCAACAATAACATTTCAGCATAACGGTAAACCATTAAGTTTTTATGACTCGCTGTACCTACCTGATTCTGATCATATAACTTCTGAAAACATGGCCAAGCATTTTGAGATCCGGTTTTTACAAAAACTTCTTTTAAACATTTGGTGATAGCTACATTTTCCAATGTAACGCCATGCGTTGAAGCATAATTTTCAATAGTCTCAATAGTAGGGTTCTTGGGATCAATGAATGCTTTATAAGGCAACTTTCCTACATATTTCTTTTTTTCTTTGGTAGCAACACCATTCTTCATCACATACTCGTCAATATCACCATTTACATATGCAAAATAAGGATACAAGTAAGTAGAGTCATTAGGTGAAAGTACATCTCCCACAGTCGGCTTTGGATTAGCCTGGTTGTTACCGCTACGGTTTCTCCAGCGAGTCAAAAATGTCTCATTAATTCGAGGATCTCCCGGATAAGTACCTTCATGTAAATCATAAGCAGCTTTAGACGCTTTATAAGTTCCCCAAGAAATTCCCGTAGTAGCCTGCGGAGGAGCAAAACGATTACTTGCACGATTAAAGCAAACGGTAGAAGAAGTTGTAAAATTCAACTGAAAAATAGCCTCCTTTGATCCGGTCACATAATCACCAAACAAATCTCCGAATTTAGGTTCAAGATCGAAAATATGAGCTTCATAAACATCGTCAAACATATTCTTGGCATTCGTCCAATTTGCAGTTTCGTCAATACCCAGACACGCCATTTTATAATAAACCTTACCTAAAAAAGCTTTTGCAGCCCATGAATTCGCACGCCCATCTACAATCTTACTATCAATAGCCATAGCATCTTTCATATCCTGAACTACCAAAGCCAGAACCTCAGCTTGAGGGGAACGAGGTACAGAAATACCATCCGATGAAGAGGCAGCCGTTTTTAATGGCACATCACCAAACAAAGAAACCAAATTATAATAAGCTAATCCTCTCAAGAATTTAGCCTCCCCTCCCATTTGTACCTTATCTGTATCGCTCAAACTGCTTTTGTCCAAACTTTCCAAAAAAGCATTTACTTCAGTCACCACTTTATACATCCCATTCCAGGCTATAGGAATCAAGTCATCACTAGGTACAGCCTCCAATGAAATTGCCGTAGAAGCAGTACGCTGTCCGAAAGCAAATCCGGAAGCTATGATAGGCAGTTCCTGCCACATTTGTCCATACGCCCCTGTTGTCGTCATATATCCATAACATCCCAGCAGAGCCAATTCGGCATTACTCCTTGATGAAAAAACAACTGCATTATTCTGAGAATAGACCGGATCTTCATCCAACCAAGAGGTACAGGCTGAGAAACAGCCAACTGACGCCAATAATAAAATATAATATTTAATTCTTTTCATGTCTTCGTGATTTTAGAAATTAGAATGTTAAATTTAAGCCAAAAACAAATGAACGAGGAGTCGGATATGAGTTCATATCAACACCCGGACGTAAACCGTCAAAAGCAAAACTATTTACTTCAGGATCATAACCACTATAATCTGTTATCACAAACGCATTTTTTACAGAAGCATAAACAGATGTATTCTTTATACCAATCTTATTCGTCCATTTGGCAGGAAGTACATAACTCAGTGTAATATCAGAACAACGCAAATAACTGCCATCTTCCACATAACGATCCATCACCATATTTTGTACGACAAATGTTGATTTCGGATATAAATTACTTGGATTCTCATCCGTCCACATATTTTGGAACGCTTTACGCGTCACATTATTCGATTTAGTTCCCGGAGTGTTATTGTAACGATTACCTACATTTAAAATATCCCTACCCTGTACCCCATTAAAGGATGCAGACAACGACAAGGATTTCCAAGATACTTTAGTCTGAAAACCATAAGTAAAATCAGGATTCGGGTTACCAATAATATCGCGATCATTGTCATCCACTACACCATCTCCATTTCTATCCACATACTTCACGTCACCGGCTACCGGAGTCGTTTTATTCACCGTTTGGTAATATCCCACACTTCCATCTTGTTTAATGTACTTAATTCCATTTTCTGTTATATCTTCCTTTTGGACAATCCCTTGAGTCACATAACCATAAAATAATCCCGGAGCTTCACCTGCCAAGAAAATATGCCCTACACCAAAATGATCCCCTAAACTATTACCATAATACCCAACTCTCTCACCCAAGCATCCAAAATCAGCAGGCAACAAACCTAAATCTGAAATTTCATTCCTATTGACACCGATATTACCACTTACAGACCATTTCCAAGATGAACTGTCAATGATTTGTGCATTCAAAGAAAATTCAACACCTTTATTATTCAATGAACCTTGATTGTAATAAGTAGAACTAAATCCAGCTGATCCCGGCAAATTCCTTGAAATAAGCAAATCTGTTGTTTTCTTCTGATAGATATCCAAGGTACCACTCAAACGGGAATTAAACAAACCAAAGTCCAATCCGACATTCCATGAAGATGTTTTTTCCCATTTCAAACTACTGTTTGACAAGTTGGTCACCACCATTGCAGTCGTTTTATTTCCTGTTCCATCCGCATATGAGATTTCACCAGATCCTTGTCCATACATCGAAAAAGTAGTATAAGGATCAATACTTTGATTTCCGGTTGCACCATAGCTGAAACGCAACTTCAATTGATTCAGCCATGAAACATCTTTCAAAAATTCTTCTTGTTCCATACGCCAAGCTATGGATGCAGAAGGGAAATATCCCCAACGATTATTTTTCGCAAACTTACTGGAACCATCGGCACGCAAAGAAGCTGTAATCAAATATTTATCAAGCAAACTAACATTAACTCGTCCCAAATAAGAAAGTAACTGATAATCTTTTTGTATAGGCTGCGACGTAATTACATCACCTGCCATATGCATTCCATTCTCACGAAACTCAAACATCGTAAAGTTCTTTCCAATCACATTTTTATTTAGAAAATTATAATCATCATAAGTCATACCGACTGTTGCAGCCAATGTACCTACACTACCAAGTTTCGTATTATAGTTCACTATATTTTCTACTGAATAATTACTTTTTGAAAGATTAGAGGTTGCCAGATAACCCTGATTATTCATTCCTTGATACAATTGCATTCCATACCATCGTTTGCGATCATTCGTATTGATATTACCACCTGCACGAAGACTATAAGTGAAAAACTTATTTATTTTCCAATTCAGATTCAAACTAGCTTTAAAAGTTTTGTCATCTGTCAAGTCCACATAATCATTCAGCCAGCTGAACACATTCGTTTTATTTTCATTTGTAAAAGACGGGTCATTCTCCGGCAATTCGAAAGGAGCATAATCAAGAGCAGTACGTGAAATAGCACCAGTAGCACCGCCAAGAGTATTACCACCTGCCATCATATTATTCTGTCGCAAGGATCCGCTTAACGCCATGTTTAAATCTACAGATTTGGAAAGCTGCGCACTCAAATTTGCACGCAAGTCTCCTTGCTTCAAACCGGTCTGCTTCACAGTACCATTAATATCTTTAAAATTAGCGGAAATATAATAAGTTGTCTTACCTGCACCACCATTTACTGATAAAGAGTAGTTCTGAGAAAAAGCAGAAGTATAGATTTCTTTCTGCCAGTTACGATAATTTACTACATTATAAGTTTCAGGATCAGCAGGATCATATTTATCGTAAGCTCCATTAAATACATATCTCACCTCATCTCCAACAATATGGAAAGGCACTTTGCCATCCGTAATTCTTGAATTATGATAAGCAGCATATTCCTCTAAATTCATCATCTCTAACAACCTGCTTGCATTAGCAATAGTAAAAGTAGCCGAAGCATTCACTTTAGCTTTGCCCTCCTTACCTTTTTTAGTAGTTATCAATATAACACCGTTCGCACCACGAGAACCGTAAATAGCAGTAGAGGATGCGTCTTTCAATATCGTAATATCCTCTATATCGGCAGGGTTCAATGATGACAGCGGATCTTGAGCAATCTGAAAGTCTCCGCTAATACCCGAAGAAGAAAATTCTCCAGTTGAAGCTTGCGGAATATTATCAATGACATAAAGAGGCTGATTATCACCTCGCAACGAACTAGCTCCACGAATCGTAATGGACGAAGCAGCTCCCGGATTGGAAGAAGCCGTGCTCACGACTAGACCGGCAACTTTTCCTTCCAACAGATTATCTATGGAAACGGCTTTTGCAGCTTCATTCGCATCTGGTCTCATCGTCGTCAGTGCTCCTGTCAAATCACCTTTACGAGCTGTTCCATAAGCAACTACCACGACTTCATCCAAACTCTGTGTATCATCTTTCATTTGAATGTTCAGTTTTGTTTGGTTTCCCACAGCAACTTCCTGCTTCACATATCCAATAAAAGTAAATACTAATACAGACTTTGTATTAGGTACGGAAATTGAAAAATCGCCATCAATATTAGTTATTGTTCCTGAGGTAGTACCTTTTACTTGTACATTAACACCAGGCATACCCTCATTAAGAGCATCCACTACCCTACCTGTAATGGTCTTTTGTTGTCCCATCATTTGCCCTGCAAAAGCAAATAACGTAATGAAACACATTAGAAAAACTTTCAATAGGTTCTTCATAGAAGTCATTTTTATAAGTTATTAAATTAAAGATTAAAAAGTTTTTTCTGAATTCCCTTTCGTTGAAATTCATTGCAAATATAAAGACGTAGTTTAAAGTGAAGTGTTTAAAAACAGCTATGTTTTTTCCAAATTTGTCTAAAACCACCCATTTCATCGATTAATAATAATACAATAGACATCTTTGAACATTTTTTGAATCAAAAAAAGAAATAAGAAAATAGTGGTCTGGTCTACTTTTCAGATGAAAGAGGAGGACGGCTTTCTCCTTTTTTACTTTGCTGCTTTATTTCATCAAGAAAAGCCGTATGATTGAACAAATTACGTCCTATAAGATCTTTTTTTCTTTGCCTCCCATTAATTTCAACCGAGAATGGTTAATATCTATCATGAGACCAGCTCTATCGTATAATTCCAATCCTACAGATAAATCATAAAAAAATATTATGTAACAATTTATCCGTTATCTCATTTACCAAAGTCTGATGATATCTATTTTCCATACAGCAAGATTTGCGTAGTTTACAATATAGTTTGTTCAACCGGGTAAATTTACGCAAATCTTTTGTTTCATGCTAAAAACAGAGCTGTTTGGCCCCGTTAGGCATCGCTATGTAGTGTTCCGGTACAAAAGCCTTCGGCCTTAGCCAGTGTTTCAGGCTTACCGATATCAATGAGTCGCAAATCTTCTACCAGATAACCGGAAAACTCCACCTGCCGGCAGGTAGCAAGATAAAAATCCATAATAGAGAATTTGCCTTCCCAACAAGGAACATCCAACAAGCGGAAAATAGCAGGTGAAAGAACATGAATACCACTGAATGCATATTCCTGATAACGTGATTCATCCGGTCGAAAGCCTTCCGGCTTCACTTGTCCCGTGTCTTTATTAATCCAGCCGCAAAGCCTCCTGTCCGTATCAAAAAGCAGATAACGTGAAGTTTTACGCCGACTGGCCAACAAAGTAGCCACACTGCCGTTTTGTAAATGATAGTCGTATAATTCCTTTAGGTCCACATCCGAAAGAATATCGACATTATGCACTAAAAAAGGCTCATCGGAATGTTCAAAGAAAGTACAGGCTTTCCTGACTCCTCCTCCCGTATCAAGCAACTGTTCACGCTCGTCGGAAATATGTATGGTAAGTCCGAAATTATCATTAGCTTTCAGAAAATCGAGTATCTGTTCACCGAAATGGTGAATATTAATCACAATTTCGGTGAAACCGGATGCTTTCAGTTTCAGGATAACATGTTCCAGCATCGGACGTCCGGCTATGGGAACAAGGGCTTTCGGCATAGAGTCGGTCAACGGTTTCAGCCGGCTACCCAAACCGGCAGCAAATATCATAGCTTTCATTAGTCTTCTATATAGTTGCTTCAAACGTACGTTCTATATTCTGTTCACGATGCACCAATTCTACTTTTACTCCGAATTTCTTATTAAGGTGCTCCGCCAAATGCTGGGCGGAATAAACAGAACGATGTTGCCCTCCGGTGCAGCCAAAACAAACAGATAAATTACTAAATCCCCGTTCCATATATCGTTTCACAGAAGCATCTACCAAGGCATAAACATGATCGAGAAAACGAAGAATCTCTCCGTCTTCTTCGAGGAAGGTAATCACCGGTTCATCCAGTCCGGTAAAAGGTTTGTAACGTTCATATTTTCCGGGATTATTTACAGCGCGGCAATCAAAAACATAGCCGCCCCCATTGCCTGTCGGATCGTCAGGAATCCCTTTCTTATAAGCAAAACTCATGACTTTGACTGTGAGCTGGCGCTTTTTCAGATCGTCCGTAAATTGTTTCAGCCCGGTCAGTTCACGCAGTACTTTACAGAGATACGGATATTCCGGATATTCCTCTTTCAACAGTTCGCGCAGGTTCCCGATAGCATAAGGAACACTCTGGATAAAATGGGGCTTCTTTTCGAAGTAGCCACGAAAGCCATAGGCTCCAAGCACTTGCAAAGTACGGAAAAGTACAAAATGGCGAAGCTGGCTATAAAAATAAGGTTCGTCAATTGGTTGGTATTTGCGGAGTGCTTCAATATATTCTTGCAGCAGTTCCTGACGGAGACTATCAGGATATTTTGCTTTTGCCTGCCATAAGAAAGAAGCAATGTCATAATAGAACGGTCCCTTACGTCCGCCCTGAAAATCAATAAACCATGGTTCGCCGTCTTTAATCATCACATTACGACTTTGGAAGTCACGATACATAAAAGTGGCAGAAGAACTACGAAGCAGAACATCGCTCATCTTCTGGAAATCATCTTCCAGTTTATCCTCTTGAAACTCCATGCCGGTAGCCTTGAGAAAACAGTATTTAAAGTAATTCAGGTCCCAAAGGATAGAACGTTGGTTAAACTCCGGCTGGGGATAGCAACGGGAGAAATCAAATCCGTCCGCCCCGGCAAACTGGATAGCGGGCAGCAGGCGAATCGTCTTTCGAAGCAGTTCTTTTTCATCTTCGGAAAAGACACTCGTGGCACGTCCTTTCTCTATGGCATGAAACAACAAAGTGTCTCCTAAATCTTCTTGCAGATAATAGGTTTTATCTTCCGACACGATGTGAATCTCAGGAATAGGCAAACCGCATCTGCGGAAATGGGCCGCCATATAAAGAAAAGCTTCATTCTCATCGATACAGGTTCCATAAACTCCGATCAATGTTTGCACCCCCGCCAACCGGAAATAACGGCGATTGGAGCCGGAAGAAGGTAATTCTGTTATATTCTCGGCGGGAACTCCCGTATATGCCAGATAAAGTTTTTGTAGTTCTTCGGTAATCATAATCGTATATTTTCGAGCAAAGATAGGGATAAAAACTAAAAAATAAGAGAGCTGATTTAAGTAATATTCATCCGAATACATTATCTTTGTTTCAGTTAAACTGACCTGATTTCATGAGAAAAAACATATTGGTACTACTATGCGTAGCATTTATCATACAATTTACCGGCCTTCTCCCCCTTCAAGCCGGACATTATTACTATAAACAAATCTCCCTGAAAGACGGACTACCTTCCACCGTGCGCTGTATCCTGACGGATGAACAAGGCTTTGTATGGATTGGAACCCGTTCCGGGCTGGGACGATACGACGGGCATGAACTCAAAAAATATGTTCATCAGGCCGATGATCCTCATTCCATTCCACATAATTTTATCTATCAGATGATAGAAGACGAACAAAACAATATCTGGATTCTGACGGACAAAGGAGTGGCGCGCTATCGACGGCAGAGTGATGACTTCTTCATACCAACGAATGAGTCGGGAAATAACATTATCGTTTATTCAGTTTGCCTGACAAAAGGCGGCGTCTTGTTCGGTTCAAAAAATAAAATCTTTTTCTATAATTATCAGGATGCTTCCTTACGCCTCTTGCAATCATTTGAGCGGGAGTTGAATTACAATGTCACCCTGCTGACCCTTTGGGATGAACATACCCTGCTCTGTTGTAGCCGGTGGCAGGGCTTACTACTACTCGACTTAAAAACCGGAAAATATAACCCTCCCCCTTTCGATTGCGGAAAAGAAATCATGAATATATTCATCGATTCACAGAAAAGGATATGGGTGGCACCTTACAACGGAGGCTTGAATTGCCTGACCCGCGACGGAAAACTGCTAGCCACCTATACCACCCGCAATTCTTCTCTGAGCAACAATGTTGTATTAAGCCTCGCCGAACGGGAAGGGCAGATATGGATTGGAACAGACGGAGGAGGCATCAATATCCTTGACCCGGAAACGGGACAATTTTCCTTACTGGAACACATCCCCGGAAGAGATAACTATTCACTTCCTGCCAATTCGATCTTATGTCTTTATAACGATCGGAATAATAATATGTGGGCAGGCAGCATCCGAAACGGATTAATCAGCATCCGGGAAGTTTCTATGAAAACATATAAAGATGTATTGCCCGGCAATGACCGCGGATTAAGCAACTCCACCGTTTTGAGCCTTTTTCAGGAATCCGAAAACCGGATCTGGATAGGTACGGACGGAGGAGGCATAAACAGCTTTAACCCGTTTACGGAGAAATTCGCCCATTACCCTTCGACTTGGGAAGACAAAGTAGCCTCTATCTGTCCGTTTACTCCCGGTAAATTATTAATTTCCCTTTTCTCGCAGGGAGTATTCATTTTCAATCCGGCAACAGGAGAAAAACATCCCTTCACCATTGTCGATAATGAAACGAACACCCGTCTCTGTAACCGGGGAAAAGCCGTGAATTTACTACAAAACACGCCTCACAGCATATTATTCCTGGGAGATCATGTTTATAAATACAATCTGAAAGAACAGACTTTCAATATTGCTACCGAGCAGGAAGGGCAAGATATCATCGGTACCCTTTTACCTATTGGCAATTATCAGGATTATACTTATATAAACGATACAAAACACATCTACGAACTGGATAACCGTACAAACCGGTTGAAAGCATTGTACTCTTGCCGAAAAGATACTGTTATCAACTCCGTTTCACGGGATGAAGAAGGGCACTTCTGGATCGGGAGCAATTACGGATTGATACATTATCATCCCGGAACCAAGACAAAGACTCTGATACCGACTTCCCTGTTCGGCGAAATTACTCTGCTCGTATGCGACCAGCAGGGAAAAGTATGGATAGGAGCCGACAGTATGCTCTTTGCCTGGTTGATCAAAGAAAAGAAGTTTGTCCTATTCGGAGAGTCGGATGGAGCTATTCTAAACGAATATCTTTCCAAGCCTCAATTATTAAGTATGCAGGGAGATATCTACATGGGCGGTGTAAAAGGCTTGCTTCATATCAACAGCAAGCTCCCGCTGACCACCTCCGAACTTCCACAACTCCAATTGTCAAATGTCATTATCAACGGAGAATCCGTCAACGATAAGTTAAACGGCAATCCGAAAGGTATCTCCGCTCCTTGGAACAGCAATATTACTATCCGAATCATGTCGAAAGAGGAAGACATTTTCCGCCAAAAAGTATATAAATACCAGATAGAAGGGTTGAATGACCAACAAATCGAATCCTACAACCCTGAACTGGCTATACGCTCACTGCCACCGGGCAGTTATAAAATCATGGCTTCCTGTACGGCCAAAGACGGTAGTTGGATTCCTAACCAAGAAGTACTGGAGTTAACGATTCTTCCTCCCTGGTATCGTACATGGTGGTTCATCCTCAGTTGCGCAGTTTTCGTTGTCGCCGTTATTATAGAGACTTTCCGAAGAACCTTGAAACGCAAAGAGGAAAAGCTCAAATGGGCTATGAAAGAGCACGAGCAACAAGTGTATGAAGAAAAAGTACGCTTCCTTATCAATATCAGCCACGAGCTTCGTACACCGTTGACACTGATACACGCTCCACTTAGCAGAATATTGAAATCACTCTCCTCCGAAGATCATCAATACCTTCCGCTGAAAGCTATTTACAGACAGTCACAACGTATGAAGAACCTGATTAACATGGTGCTTGATGTGCGTAAAATGGAAGTCGGAGAAAGTAAAATGCAGATACAGCCTCATCCGCTCAATAAATGGATTGAGGACGTATCACAAGACTTTATCAGTGAAGGTGAAGCCAAGAATGTGCGAATCCGTTATGAGCTCGACCCACGGATTGAAACTGTCAGTTTCGATAAGGACAAGTGCGAGACTATTTTAAGCAACTTGCTTATCAACGCGCTCAAACATAGTCCTGAAAATACGGAAATTACAATTACCTCCGAATTACTTTCAGAAGAAAGCAGAATACGTATTTCCATAATCGACCAGGGAAACGGATTGCAGCAAGTAGACACCCGGAAACTCTTTACCCGTTTCTATCAAGGGACAGGAGAACAAAGCGGAACGGGAATCGGATTATCTTATTCCAAGATTCTGGTTGAGCTGCATGGTGGTTCTATCGGTGCCCGCAACAATCAGGAAACAGGTGCAACTTTCTTCTTTGAACTACCACTGAAGCAAAAGACCGAAGAAATTATCTGCCAGCCTAAGGCATATCTGAACGAACTGATAGGCGACAATGACAATGAACAGATTCCTGATGAGGACAATTTCGACACGACCCCTTACAGTATTCTGGTAGTGGACGACAATTCCGACCTGACGGACTTCCTGAAAAAATCATTAGGAGAATATTTCAAGCGGATCGTAATTGCCGCAGACGGTGTAGAAGCCCTTCAACTTATCAAGAGCCATACTCCGGATATCATCGTCAGTGATGTAATGATGCCGCGAATGAACGGATATGAATTGTGTAAAAACATCAAAGAGGATATTACTATCAGCCACATCCCTATCATCCTGCTGACAGCAAGAGATGATAAACAAAGCCAGCTGAGCGGTTACAAAAACGGAGCAGACGCCTATCTCACCAAGCCTTTTGAAATAGAAATGTTAATGGAACTCATCCGCAACCGGTTGAAAAACCGCGAACATACCAAGAAAAGGTATCTGAATGCCGGCTTGATTCCTGCCCCGGAAGAAAGCACGTTCAGTCAGGCGGACGAAACATTCTTACTCAAAATGAATAAGATTATCCAGGAAAATCTGGATAACAGTAATCTGGATGTCGCTCTGGTCTGCAAAGAAATCGGCATGAGCCGGGCTTCGCTCTATAACAAGCTAAAAGCTCTTACCGATATGGGGGCCAATGATTATATTAACAAATTCAGAATGGAGAAAGCGATCACATTAATGACTGGCACGGAACTGTCATTTACGGAAATCGCCGAGAAAGTCGGGTTTACTACTTCCCGCTATTTCAGTACGGCTTTCAAACAATATACAGGCGAAACGCCGACACAGTATAAGGAAAAGCGGAAACAGGAAAAGAAAAACGAATAGCCATCCGACAACTAAAAAATAAAAAACGGTGAACACTGTGCAGCAACGAACTGCCTGATGTTCACCGTTTGTTCTATATATTGAGCCTTGTCTACTCTCAACCGTTGACTTTTTTATAGTCTTCCAGGAATTTTTTCAGTCCCGAATCCGTCAACGGATGATTCAACAATCCCTTAATGGCACTCAACGGGCAAGTAGCAACATCCGCCCCCACTTCCACACATTCGATAATGTGCTTCGTATTACGGATAGAAGCTGCCAGCACTTGTGTCTTGTAATCATACGTGCGGTACATACGTACAATATCCCCGACAAGTCCTATCCCATCTTCACAAATATCATCCAGACGGCCGACGAAAGGAGATACATAAGTTGCCCCGGCTTTAGCCGCCAGCAACGCCTGTCCCACCGAAAAGACCAGCGTACAGTTCGTGCGTATTCCTTTCTCCGTGAAATACTTGATGGCTTTGATACCGTCGGCAATACAAGGCACTTTCACTACGATATGCGGATTAAGCGCCGCCAGCTCCTCGCCTTCGCGAATCATCCCTTCATAATCGGTCGCTATCACCTCAGCACTCACATCACCGTTGACGATATTACATATCTTGACATAATGGTCACGCTGGTTCTGTGTTCCCTTAATACCTTCTTTCGCCATGAGCGAAGGGTTGGTAGTCACTCCGTCAAGTACACCGAGGTCATGTGCCTCCTTAATCTGCTCCAAATTGGCTGTGTCAATAAAAAACTTCATACTCTTATTTTTTAATGGTTAACTATCTAATAGTCAAAGATAAGAAATTATTTCCATTCACAACCGTATCAAGCGATCGTTATTGACGGATCAAGATAAACATCCTGGATAGCATTCAATAATTCTACCCCTTTATTCATCGGTTTCTGGAAAGCCTTACGTCCGCTAATCAGTCCCATACCTCCGGCACGCTTATTCACTACGGCAGTAATGACGGCATCACGCAAATCGGAAGTTCCGTGAGATTCCCCACCGGAATTAATCAGTCCTACACGCCCCATGTAGCCATTAGCAACCTGATAACGGCAAAGGTCAATCGGGTGGTCAGTCGCCAGTTCGGTGTACATACGTTCGTCCACCTTGCCGAAGCCGATAGCTTTAAAGCCGCCGTTATTCGTCGGAAGTTTCTGCTTCACAATATCCGCCTTAATGGTCACACCCAGGCGGTCAGCCTGTCCGGTCAGGTCGGCAGCAGAGTGATAATCTATTGCTCCTTTTTTGAAATCATTGTTACGCAGATAGCACCACAGAATGGTTGCCATACCCAGTTCGTGCGCATATTCAAACGCCTCGGCAATCTCTACCAACTGACGGCGGCTCTGTTCCGAACCGAAATAGATAGTAGCTCCGACAGCTACTGCCCCCATGTTCCATGCCTCCTTCACGGTGCCAAACAACACTTGGTCGAAGCTGTTCGGATAAGAAAGCAGTTCATTATGATTCAACTTCACAACGAAAGGTATCTTATGGGCATACTTACGCGCTACGGAACCCAGGATTCCGAAAGTGGAAGCCACGGCGTTGCAGCCGCCTTCAATAGCCAGTTTCACGATATTCTCCGGGTCGAAATAGATCGGGTTCGGAGCAAAAGAAGCCCCGGCGGTATGCTCGATATCCTGATCGACAGGAAGAATGGACACATATCCGGTATTTGCCAATCGGCCATGCCCCAAGAGAGACTGAAGGCTATTCAATACCTTTATATTACGATCTGAATCCAACCAGATTTTATCTATTGTATCGGGAGAGGGAATGTGAATCAGCGATTTATCGATGGTTTTACAGGTGTGATCCAAATAATAACAGGATTTATCTCCTAATAATTCTATAACTTTATTCATAACTTCATTTTTTTAATGTATAACTTTATTCTATTTTTTCTTTCCCTGGTTGGCTACTGCCTCCATTAATTTTCTGATTTCTTCGGGATTACCCAGAAAGTAGTCATTAGCTACATTAAGATTCTCGTCGAACTCAAACACATAAGGCACGGCAGTAGGCAGGTTCAGTTTTATAATATCTTCATCCGAAATATGTTTCAGATGTTTGATAATCCCCCTCAAACTATTACCGTGAGCTACCACCAGTAAAGTATGGGCAGTTTTCAATGCAGGAAATATATTTGATTCCCAATAAGGCATAATACGTTCAATGGTATCCTTCAATGATTCGGTACGGGGCAGTTCAGCATCGGGTACCTCGTGATATCGATAGTCGAAACGTGGATTTCTAAGGTCATTCTCTGCAAGCGGATTAGGAGCAATGTCATAGCTGCGGCGCCATACAAGCACTTGTTCCTCCCCATACTTCCCGGCGGTTTCCGCTTTATTCAGCCCTTGTAACTCTCCATAATGCTTCTCATTCAGGCGCCAGTTCTTTTCCACGGGAATCCAGTCGAGATTCATCTTATCAAGCACGCAGTTCAGAGTTTTCACTGCACGTTTCAGATAGGAAGTATAGGCTTTATCGAAATTGAAGCCATATTCTCTCAGCGTCTCCCCTGCCTTCTCGGCTTCGGCAACTCCTTTTTCCGTAAGGTCTACATCCGTCCAGCCGGTGAAACGATTTTCCTTGTTCCATACACTCTCTCCGTGACGAAGTAATACTATTTTTTTCATTCTTAATGATCTCCTTTCTTTTTATATCTACGCATTATATATAGAACATTTTATTTCTTCACAAAGTTCACGAAAGAATAAGGAGTTATCAATACCTAAAAATGGTGGTTTATTAGCAGGAATCCGACAAAAATGACTACTTTTACATATTAAACAAATTTTTAACCTTCAGAACAAACTGTAAAATGCCTGAAACAGACACACACAGAGAAGACATCTTCCTACGGAAATTAATGAATAAAGCCAACATCGGCTGGTGGGAGGCAGATGTAAAAACAGAGTGTTACAAATGCTCCGGCTTCATAGCCCAACTTCTCGGTCTCGACGAGGATGGCATTATTAGTTTCAATGATTTCAACAAGCGGATTCTGAGGGAAGACCAGCAACACACCACTTCCCACTCTTTCGATGAATTACAGCAGACGATTGAAGAAGTATATCTACTCGATACTCCTAAAGGGGGTGTATGGATACGCAGCAAGATATGTTACCAGGAAACAGACGAGGCAGGAAACACCAAGATATATGGCATAGCCGAAACACAAGACGGACCACATATGGCGTCCGCTTACCAGGCATTGCAAAACAGTGAACGCATTCTGCATAATATCTATAAAAATATCCCCGTAGGCATCGAATTATACAATAAAGACGGGCTCCTGATCGACCTTAACAAGAAGGAACTGGAAATGTTTCATATAGCCAGCAAAGAAGATGTCTTGGGAGTTAATCTGTTCGAGAATCCCCTGCTTCCGGAAGAGATCAAACAGAAACTCAGAAATAATGAAGACGCCGACTTTACATTCTGCTATGAATTTTCCAAGATAAACGGATACTACCAGTCACAAAATTCGGGAGGCAGCATAGATTTAACAACCAAAGTAACTACGCTGTACGATCATAATCATGAGCCGATCAATTACTTGGTGATTAACGTAGACAAGACCGAAAATACCATTGCTTATAATAAGATTCAGGAGTTCAAAAATTTCTTCGACCTGGTAGGCGACTATGCCAAAGTTGGTTATGCCCATTTCGACGCTTTGAGCCGGGACGGTTATGCCCTGAGCAGCTGGTACAGGAATGTAGGAGAGAAAGAAGGTACCCCACTACCGGAAATCATCGGCATACACTCCCACTTCCACCCCGAAGACCGGGCTGTAATGCTTGATTTTCTGGATAAGGTCATTAAAGGGGAAAGTAGCAAATTATGTCGTGATATGCGTATTCGCAGAGCTGACGGAAACTATACGTGGACACGCGTGAATGTGTTGGTCCGGAATTATCTCCCACAGGATAATATCATCGAAATGTTGTGCATCAACTTTGATATCACCCAACTGAAAGAAACGGAACGAATGCTCATTCAAGCTAAAGAGAAAGCAGAAGAATCCGACCGGCTAAAGTCTGCCTTCCTTGCCAATATGAGCCACGAGATACGTACACCGCTCAATGCGATTGTCGGTTTTTCGAGTATGCTGCAAGAGGCGGACAATCCGGAAGAAAAACTGCAGTATGTCACCATCATCGAAGAGAACAACAAACGCCTGCTACAACTTATTTCCGATATTCTCGACTTGTCAAAAATCGAAGCTGGAACTTTTGACTTTACCTTCGAGAAAGTGAACGCCAAACGGTTATGCAATGAATTATACCAAGCAATGCAGATGCGAACCTCCCCACAGGTGGAACTCCGCCTGTCTCCCGATCTGCCCGATTTGCAACTCACCAGCGATAAAAGTAGGCTTTACCAAGTATTATCAAACTTCGTAGTAAATGCGTTAAAATTTACCTCCGAAGGGAGTATAACCATCAGTTACCAAATAAAAGGAAAAGAAGCGAAATTCTCCGTAGAGGATACGGGTATAGGAATCGAACCGGAAAAGCAAACGGCTGTATTCAACCGTTTTGTCAAACTCAATAATTTTATTCCCGGCACCGGTCTCGGTCTTTCTATCTGCCAGAGTATCATCACACAACTCGGAGGAAAGATCGGAGTAGATTCGGAACCCGGAAAGGGTTCCTGTTTCTGGTTTACACATCCACTCGGCTAACCCGGAAAGCAGGTTCACAATTTACTTCCAGAACCCCCGTTACGATACATTCAGGGCAGGGATTATTCTCACCATGACGAGAAAAAATTCTCATAGTAATGAGAAAAAGTTCTCACTATGATGAGAATTTTTTCTCATCATAGTGAGAATGGTTTGAGAAAAACCTTAGTTAATAACTTATATAAATGAATAGAATAATCAATTCATAAAAGAAGATTAGAAACCAAACTTGAACGGTGTACCATCTAATTTCTTTTCAGGAAAATGCGGTCTGTTATCGTGCCCGGAAGCTCCGATTCATAATGTGTCACCATAATCATCGTTTTATCTTTACGTTGGCAGAAGGCTTCAATCACCTTCTTCACCCGGCGACGGTTGTAAGTATCAAGTCCGTGAAGCGGTTCATCCAAAATCAACAGTTCCGGATCTTTGACGAAAGCACGTGCCAGCAGAGCCAGCCGTTGCTCGCCACTGGAAAGTTGCAGGAATGCTTTATCTTTCAATGCTGCGATACCGAATACATCCATCCACCATTCACAAATATCCATCTGCTCCGGTTGCGGACGTCTGTACAACCCGATACTATCATGTAAACCGCTTGCTACAATCTCAATAGCCGGCAGGTTTTTAAGGTAAGCACGATGCATCTCCGGACTGACGTAGCCGATGTGTTTCTTAATTTCCCAGATACTCTCCCCGGTTCCTCTTTTTCGTCCGAACAGGCTGATATCACAGGCATACGATTGGGGATTATCCGCACAAACAAGACTCAGCAAGGTTGATTTGCCTGCGCCGTTTTCTCCACTCAATGCCCATTTCTCCCCACGATGCACAGTCCAATCGAGTTCTTTCAGAATAGTACGGTCACCATAGCGGATACTGACTTTGTTTAGTTTCACCACCTCGTCGGCATCGTAATTGTTGCCGTTGTAAGGCAAATCAATAATACGTTGTTGTAAATCGTCAAAAGGAACGACCGTATCTCTTGAACGGAAAGCATCCAAATAGACTTCACGTTCCATTTTCGGAAAGACTTCCATTTTGTCAACGGGAATGACATGGGTAATGAAGGAAGGAATATCATCCAACATGGAAAGCACCAGAATTATCTGTACCGACGACATCTTCGTCAGACGATCGAGCAAAGAGAAAAGCAATTCGCGTGTAGGAGCATCCAGTCCGATAAACGGGTTATCCATAATCAGAACACGGGGAGCAGTCAGCAGGGTCTTTGTGAGCTGGAATTTGCGTAATTCCCCACTGGAAAGAAGGATAATCTTCTTATCCAGAAGAGGCTCGATACGGAAAAGGTCGAATAATTCGTTTTTCAGTTGCTCGTCCTTGATCTCGCCCAGCATTTCGCGGACATCGGGAGCCTCATCCTGGTCATGGGCATTCCAACGTTGCTGATAGTAGTAATTGGCGTCGGCAGCTCCATAGGTATCACGAAAAGCGATGTATTTTACATTATCATAAACGGTCTGAGTAGCAGAAGGAGAAAAATCATATTGCAGCGCTCCTTCACGCAGCGGATATTTACCGATCAGCGTATCTACAAAAAGGCTTTTACCACTACCGTTCGGTCCTACAATGGCTATATGTTCGTCTGCCCCGATAGTTGCCGTGACGGGTTTGGCTAAACGCACAAGCGGGTTGCGTGCTACGCCCCCCGCCATGCTGAATGTATTTTGGCTCATATTCTTTTATTTTTATCTATTTATACATAATCAGTGCAGACTGGCCGGGAACAATTACTTCCGGTCCGGTTTGCGTCCCAAGTCCGCGAACATCTATCACACCGTCCTTACATACTACCGTATATTTGCCGGCAGGTACTTCCAGACGTGCGGGAGTAGTGCGGGAGTTGAAAGCAACGATAATATCTTCCCAACGGTCACCGTTCGCATGCTCCTTCAAAAGGAACGCAATCAGATTGTTCCCCTCGACAGGCAGGAATTCCAAATGTCTCCGAACCATTTCCGCGTCTCCCATACGGAAGGCGGGATGAGATTTACGCAAGTCAATCAAACGCTTATAATAGGTGAAAACATCCTCATTCGTAGTTTTGCGCCGCCAGTCAATAGCGTTTACCGCATCCGGACTCTTGTAGCTGTTGTCCACTCCTTTCTTATCACGCATCACTTCCTCGCCAGCATAAATAAAAGGAATACCTTGTGAAGTAAAGACCACCGTTTGCGCCAATTTATCCAGACGGACCAACTGTTCGGGAGTAATTCCCGGCATACTTGCCTTTATTCGGTCAACAAGGCATAATCCGTCATGACAGGAAACATAACTAATCATCTGTGTAGGTTGCTTCGCCCAAGGTTGCCGGCTATAATTCACCGAATCACAGCGCACTTGCGGATGTTCAATCGCACCCACAATACCAAACTTTACACTCGCCTCTCCTCCCGGAACACCGGCAAGAAACGCACCTTTATCTTTTTCCCATACAGGTCCGCAAAGCCCATCACGCAGTTCATCCGAAAAGACAGCGATATCCGGCATACGGGCAACATTTCCTTTCATGGCCAACGAATCCGCCGGATATTGAGGAGCTTCAGCAGCCCAGCCTTCTCCATAAATGCAAATAGTAGGATCAATCTTGTTGACAGCTTTCCTGATTTCGTTCATCGTCTCGATGTCGTGTATTCCCATGAGGTCAAAGCGGAAGCCGTCAATATGATATTCATTAATCCAGTAAAGGACAGATTCGATCATAAATTTACGCATCATAGGACGTTCACTTGCAGTCTCATTGCCGCATCCCGAGCCATTTGCCAGAGAACCATCTTCTTTCCGGCGATAAAAGTAACCGGGAGCGGTACGTTCAAAGTTACTCTCTATCGTATTGAACGTATGGTTGTACACTACGTCCATTATCACTCGGATACCTGCCTGATGTAATGCCTGTACCATTTGTTTGAACTCCTTCACACGAACCGCAGGCTGATAAGGGTCGGTCGAATAAGAACCATCCGGCACGTTATAATTCAGCGGATCATATCCCCAGTTATAGTGGTTTTCTTCCAACTTCGTCTCGTCTACGGAAGCATAATCATAAGAAGGAAGCAGATGTACATGCGTGATCCCCAGTTCTCTCAAATGGTCGATCCCTGTCAGACGTTTATCAGCATTCATGGTTCCTCGTTCGGTCAAGGCAAGATATTTTCCTTTGTTCTTTACCCCCGAAGTAGAATCCGACGAGAAATCACGATGATGCATTTCGTAGATAATCATATCGGCAGCAGATTTCAGGGTAGGGCGCCGGTCATTCTCCCACCCTTCCGGCTGGGTCGATTTCCAGTCGATAATAGCAGCACGCTTGCCATTTACTCCGACAGCACGAGCGTTAATACCCGGTGTATCTCCTTGCCATTTATCATCAATCTTCACATTGAAGGTGTAGAATTTACCCAGCAAATCTTTGTCTACGGTCACCGTCCATGTTCCGTCTTCAGCAGGTTCCATTTTCTCCGTTTCGTAAGCATGACCACCTTCCCCTGCATCATAAAGCATCAGGCGTACCTCATCAGCCGTAGGCGCCCAAAGCGTAAACCTGGTAGCCCCCGGAGCATACTCCATTTCGACAAGATTCCCCGAACGAACGGGATAGAGTTCATAAGAAGCGTATTCCTTTTTTGCAGAAGAACAACTCATCACTGTTGTCATCGTAGTTACTCCCAGTATTGCTAAATAATTAGTTCCCATCTTCATCTTAACCCTTTCCTTTGATGTATAGTGCTTTATCGCACCTATAAACTTATAGCATAGAACTTATATCCTCAATTATTTCACCTTATCCGGGTTCTTTGCTATGTAATCTTTCCAACTATTATATCCTTTTTCCAATGCCGGTCGTCCCATTTGTAGAAAATGGCAATATGCGGCCGCCAAACCGTCTGTCGCATCCATGAAAGTAGGCATATCTTCTTTCGAAAAGTGAAGCATTCGCTGCAACATATCCGCCACTTGCTCTTTCGAGGCCTGTCCGTTTCCGGTAATAGCCATTTTAATTTTCAAAGGAGCATACTCGGTGATTGGTATGTCACGGCTTAGGGCCACTGCCATTGCTACTCCCTGCGCACGCCCCAGCTTCAACATCGACTGCACGTTTTTGCCGAAGAATGGTGCTTCAATAGCCAGTTCGTCAGGCAGATAGCTTTCAATGATACTCAATACACGCTCATGAATATGACGTAGTTTCAGATAGTGATTGGCAAATTTACGCAAGTCGATAATCCCCATTGCAACCATTTCGGGCTTGGTTCCTTTTATTCTCAAGATCCCATATCCCATGATCGTAGTACCGGGGTCAATACCCAGGATTATCTTTTCTTTTACCGGTTGAATCACTCTATCACCTCCATTAATGTCGGAAAACCAATCACCTTATCCTTAAATATTTTTGTAAGTTCATCATTCAGGCGCACTCCCTGTTCCAGATGCCAGCGGTGCAGCAACCCACTACTCTCTACCTCCCACTGCAAGGAGTAAGCACTTCCTTCCTCCCGGTGGCTCAATATCCGGCAGATACGCGGCGTCTTCAATGCACCATGCTTCTGTACTTCGGGAATATAGGATTCTTTGATCCAAATCAGAAAATTATCGTGAACGTCGTCATCCACCTGAAAAGTCGTATTATAAATCAGCATTTCTTTATTTTAAACTATTATTTACCGCAAACATAGCAATTATTTCAGAATATTGCATTATATTTGCACCAACAAAAAAGATTCGTTTACAAACGTTATCATATAAGATTAAAGAAGGGGCGTTAGCTCATCTGGCTAGAGCGTAACACTGGCAGTGTTAAGGTGATCGGTTCGAGTCCGATACGCTCCACTTACAAAAGATTTAAATCTCTGATTTTCAGAGCTTTTTCTTTTTCACTAATGGCTTTACTCCCCACTCAGAAAGCACTATACTTATATTACTTTAACTCTATTCATCCCCCATTTCCTAACAAATTAAACTAAAATTCCTTTTTTCGTTCTCATCATCTCTATTTCGAACAGCAATAAAAAAGGGAATGCACAGTAAACTGTATGTCCCCTCAATCAATAACTTATTCAAGATTTACCCTATAACTTTTCTATTTCCTCTTTAGACAATCCCGTAGCTTGTGAAATTATATCAATAGCTACTCCCAGTTTTTTTCAGATTACGAGCATTATCCCAATTAGCCTCTTCACGCCCTTCCGCCCTTCCTTCTTCTCGTTCGGTATAGATATTATCACGCAGAATTACTATATTATCCAAGTGACGATAATAAGCCACCAATTCATCCTTAGTCATGCTATCCAACTTCAATCTCTCCCGTGCCTCTTCAAGCTCTAGAGCTGTAGCACTAGAAGGAATCTCACCTGTATTCAAATAGTAAATCCATTCTTCCAACGGACTCTTGGCTATCTGATTAAAGCCATTTACCTTTAAGATATAGTATTCAGGATACAACTGACTAACTGTATCCACCTTGAATGTTTGCTTTTGAAATGGAGTCAGTTCTAAAATATCCCCTTGATAAATACCCCTGAATTCTGTCTTTCCATGATATACGAAGTCCGTCCCATGACCTAATGAGAAATAGACGATATTAATACTATATACTTTACGTACCTTGTCATAACTCTCTCCTCTATTTATATACTTTTAGAAGTACCGAACAACATACGCTGGAAGTAAGCATATTCATTATTATCCTGTACCTCGATCAAGACAAGCTCATCCTTAGAATTCTCGGCAAGCATATCTACTTGTCAAACTTATCCTCCTGATTACTTTCACTTTCAAGGAGTTTCTGAATAACAATCTTCTCACCCGGCAACGTAGTAAGCAAACCTTCAAGTACACTAAAGTTTGCCTTATTCCGGAGCAGACGTTTCATCGCCCAGTCAAAACGAATTATCTGATTATTATTACTATTATTCATATTCAATATATTGATTAACACAAAGGCAAACAAAATGCCTTGTAATTCCAAAGAGTAAAGTACTTTTTAGAATATAAAGCCCCTCAAATACTTAAGAATATAAATATCGATCGAATTAATAATTCTATTTAGAAGTCCATGCTAAAATTACACGTCTACTGTGTAGATACAATATTATACAACATACAATTCTCTTTGCTCACTCATTTGCCATAATTCTTCTGGAATATTTTTACGCATTTTTTTGAACTGAAATATAGAGGATGTAAATTAAACTGTGTCAGCAAAATTAATATTTTATTTTTTGCTGACACAGTTTAATTTACATCCTCATATAATCATATTCTTGTCATTCACATCCTGTCCGGATTCCACTTTTAACCGCCTTCCTGTCGCTTCTTTAATGTATCCGGCAAGGAATTGTGTGTTCCTTTCTAAAAGAATATTATCTTCAAGATAAAGAATGCGGGTATCTTTTTCAATAACAAAAGGATTCCCAGCTACCATTACTATTTCATGTGATAGAGGAATTACATTCCTATAATCCTCCACCCTTTCTAAAGTATTGTACGCAGCTATAACAACGGATATTACACTTATTGCAATCAGTTTCTTTATACTGTTTCTGCTTAGTCAATATTGGGAGTATCCCAAATTTTGTCTTCTTCACAGTCTATATACAGTATCTCACTACCACATTTCATGCGGAAACGTCCTTGCTCCAACCGCCATTTTCTATCCTGACCGACAAAAGCCAGGTCGCTTCCCTTCAACTTCATAACAACCTTCTTTGTTTCACCCGATTGTAATTCAACTTTCTCAAAATAACGAAGACGGATCACATCTGGTGAAACACTAGCTGCCAAATCACTAGAATACAACAGGACCGTTTCCTTACCTGCTCTTTCTCCCACGTTCTTTACATCCACTTCAAATATCAGTTCATCATCCGCATTGAAAGTCGTACGATTCACTTTAAAATTACTATACTCATAGGACGTATAACTTAATCCATATCCAAAGGGCCATTGAACATCCATGACCGCATCATAATTATACTCCCCTTCCATAGGTCCCATCTGTTCACACGGCTTATAATCATACGTAGCAAGCGAATTGATGAATTTCGGATAGGTAAAAGGCAATTTACCGCTGAAGTTCACATCTCCAGCAATCAAGTCAGCCAATGCATCTCCTCCGTAATTTCCCGGCAACATAATATGAACCACCGCTTTTGCCAAAGGTTCTATCTCATGAATAATACGCGGCCGTCCTTCGTTCAGAACCAATATTACCGGCTTTCCTGTTGTCGCAAGCCTTCTCACTAACTCTTTCTGATTGGAAGAAAGATTCAAGTCATTCAGATTTCCCGGAGTCTCACAATACGTATTCTCTCCTATACAAGCTATTATCACATCCGCCCTACCGGCAGCAGTAACTGCCTTTCCAATCTCTGGACAATTTTCTTTCCACCAGTTATCATTAGGATCAGCAACATACGTCACTCCCGGTTCATAGATAATGTTTTCCGTACCAAACTTGTTGCATAATGCTTCATAGATAGTATTATAAGCCTGCGCAAATTCATCCGCCAACTCTCCCTGCCAACTGTAAGACCATCCTCCGTTGAGACAACGCATAGCATTGGCGTTCGGACCTGCCAACAATATCTTCGTTCCCTTACGTAAAGGCAAAAGTTCTCCTTCGTTTTTCAACAAGACCTCCGACTCCCTGGCAGCCTGCAATGCCACTTCTGCAAACTCCCGACTTCCAAACTTGTCATATTTCCGAATATCCCAGTAAGGATTCTCAAACAATCCCAAACGGAATTTCAAACGTAGCACACGCCGCACGGCATCGTCAATACGTTTCATTGATACAGCCCCTTCCTCAACCAATTCCTTCAAGTCGATACAAAACTGTTGTTCTTCCGAAGGAATCATTGCCATATCAATACCCGCATTTACAGCCAATCTGATAGCATCTTTCTTGCTGCTTGCAATATGATCGCGAAAATACAGATTATCAATATCATTCCAATCGGTCACAATCATTCCATCCCAGTTCAAGTCCTCCTTCAACCAGCCTGTCAGTAGCTCTTTATTGGCATGAAACGCCACCCCGTTATTATTGGCGGAATTGACCATCAATGACAACGCACCCGCACGGATCGCCGCCTTGAAAGGAGCAAAGTGCTTCTCACGCAAGTCAATATCGGTAATAGAAGAAGGGGTACGGTCTTTACCGGATACAGGAACCCCATATCCCATAAAATGCTTGATACAGGAAGAAATATGATATTCATCCACTTTATTCAGATTATCCCCCTGCAAACCACGTACAGCCTGCACAGCCATTTGCGCATTCACATAGGCATCTTCCCCGAAACTCTCCCACATACGCGGCCAACGAGGATCGCGCCCGAGATCCATTACAGGAGCAAACGTCCATGGTACACAACAAGCGCGAGTCTCGTAAGCCGTAATCTCCGCACAATACCTAGTTAGTTCCCTATTAAAAGCAGCCGCCATATTGATGCCTTGAGGAAAATAAGTAGCGTCTTGTGTATATGAAGCCCCGTGAATCTGATCCAAACCATAAATACATGGAATCCCAATTTCTTCCAAAGATTTCTTTTGAATCTGTGTGATCACTTCTGCGAATACTTCCTTTTTTTGGCTGACTCCGAAGGGAATATTCAGTAACGAACCTACCCTATATTTACCAATCACCGTATCCAGTAACGCTTCACTCAATTTATTATCGTTTTTATCTGTCACTGCCCCAATGGTCAGTTCACACATTTGGCCAATCTTCTCTTCAAGGGTCATGCCTTTAAGCAGTTTCTCTATTTTTCCTTCTATTTCCGGATCTGATGGAATGGCAGGAACCGGTTGTCTTTCAGCACAAGCCGAAAAAAAGCTTCCAAACAATAAAGTTGTTAATAGTTTTTTCATGGTAATTTGTATTTATTTAAATTGTAAATTCTCTATATATGGATTGACAAACAGATATTTTCTACAATCAGCCTTCTTTATCTGTCTTCCGTTAAACATGACATTATCAAATACCACATTCCGCAAAGGAAACTCACGACTCACTCTCCGCACTTGAGCAGGCAGATATTTGTCGTCTGTAAAAGTTATATTCCGAAAGACAACTTTGGACAAACTTCCCGTATCTTTACCGTCACTTACTATCTCCACAGCAATTGGTCGTCCGCCATACAAGTTCTCAAATTGTATATTCTCGAACGGAATGTCAGACATCCGTCCACCCCACCGCCAAGTTCCTCGTATATGCCAACACATGATTAATAGCCGCACATCCTCCTCTCCAGCCCTCATCCCCTTCCTTGTTATCATACAATGTAGGTGTCTCCAATACGATACAGTTTCTAAAAGTCACATTCTGGATATAATCCGGACGAGATTCACGAAACGTTCCGCACTCCACGGGTCGGCCAAAAACACATTGGTGCAATCCGTCCAACCCACACAGTTTTCCACCAAAATATCCTCACATCCTATAAAAATAGTCAGTGGAAGTAGTACCTCCTTTTCCAATTCCACAAAACGGTTGTAAAATACACATTGAGGAAACATACCCTTCAAATGCTTGCAGACATATTCCTTATAATAATGCTTGAAGCATCTGAAACCTCTAGAATGAAACAGGATAAGAATAACCATTATTTCCGTATCGCTCATACGGTTCAGCTTATTCCGGTGCTTGCAGTTCTTGTTTTCAACCATATATTTTTTCTGTTGCAATGCAAATTCCTTGCATAAATCATCTGCCATACAATAAATTTCCGTAACTTTAAATTTTGGGAACATAGCGGTAATCGTTTAAACTCTATAATTAGACACTATAAATTTAATACTTTTATCGCTATATGTCTATTATTCAATGAAATATTTATAAACTTAGGTAGTCATATACAAAAGAATATATTTATAATTGTTTTGCTCTTAAATCTTCCGACTTTTTTAATTACATATCTATATAAAAACTTTATATTATAACAAAATATTTCAACAAGAATTAAGCTGTAAGATTGTACATAGTTACCAAATAATAAATAAATACATAGACATACATTTTGCCAAAACGAGAGAAAAGAATGTGTGTCATAATACCCAAATTAAAAAATTTAAGACTGTCTAACAAGGCTCTTCTCAACGATTTCACCCCCTTCTGAACTGAACTCTGACAGAGATTTCTTTTTTCGGCACTTGTTAGACAACCTCATTTTCATTAACAAGTATTTTTATAAAACCTCTTAATATAAAATTCTACATGAGAAACTATTTGGTCACCTTGTAAGTTCCACTTACATACTCCTTTGACTTCATCTCTCCGGGAAGGATTACGGTAGCGATAACGCCCTTAGGAATGGTAAATTCCCAAATCCAGGTGTCCCCCTCATATTTCCAGGCACTCTTGATGAGTCCGGAGACGGAACGGTATTCGGCAGTCACGTGTCCTAACCGCTTGTCCGGAATAGGCTTCATAATGATATGCTTGAAGCCAGGGGTGGCGGGATCGGCTGCGATGCCGGCAACGGTTTCCCAAATCCATTCACATACGCATCCGTAGGCATAATGATTGAAACTGTTCATGCCGCGTGGTCCCATTCCTTTGTCTATCATATAGCTGTTCCACCGCTCCCAAATGGTGGTGGCTCCATTGTCCACAGAATATAGCCAGCTTGGGTTCTTACGTTGAAAGAGGAGTTCATAGGCAATGTCTTCCATGCCATTCTCCGTAAGGGTGGCCATAAGGATAGATGTGCCTAGGAATCCGGTCTGCAAGCAAAGATCGTGTTGTGCGAAGTTTTTGCGCAGGCGGTCTATCATCTTCGCTTTGGCTTCGCCTTCCAAAAGCTGGTTCTTCAGGGCGAACAAGGCAGGAGTTTGCATAGTGTTGAGAATGGCGGTTTTGAAGGTACCGTCCTCATTGAGGAAATTCTCTTTGATGTATGCCTTTGCCGAATCAGACATTTGCTGGTACTTGGCAGCATCGCGCCCCGTGGCGGCAGCCATATCCCGCATCATGGAAGCATCTATCACCCAATAGGAAGCGCTCAAGTAGTTCCAGTAGCTGACGGCATCAGGAAGCGGACCTTGGGGAGAGAAAGCCAGTCCGCTACAACTTTCCAGCGGTTCGTAGCTCAACCAGTCGGCCCATTGGTAGTTACCGTTCTCCCCGCAGAGGGTCTCGTGGTTATACTTTGTATCGTTGATGTAGTTCATAAACAAATCCATAGCGTTCCAGTTCTCCTCAATGATTTGCGTGTCACCAAATTGTTTCCATACCGTCCAAGGCACAATGATTCCGGCATCGGCCCAACCCAAACGCATTTTCTCATCGCCGTATTGTGCCAAGGGAGCCACTCCGGGAAATCCGCCCAAACTGTTCTGGGTGTCGCGCATGTCACGCATCCACTTGTGGAAGAACTTCATAGTGTTAGCAAAGAACGTACCGGTTTCGGCAAACACTTGTGTGTCTGCTGTCCATCCCAGGCGCTCGTCGCGTTGCGGACAGTCGGTGGGTATAGACAGATAGTTGGATAGCTGCCCCCAATAAGTATTGGAGATGAGCTTGTTCACAAGGTCGTTGCCTGTAGTGATAGTGCCGGTTTCCAGTTCCTTTGCGATGGAAGTAACGGGAATGGACTTCAACGACTTGATGGCAACATTCCCAGTGGAAGTTATGGAGACATAGCGGTAACCGAAGAAGGTGCAGTGAGGATAATAGGCCACATAGTTATCTCCGCTAGCAAAGGTATAATCCAGACGGATACCAGTGTGGGGGATGCGCAGATTTTCACGGTGGCAACTTCCTTCCGGACCATCCATTCCACGAATCTTGGCGCCGTTGCCGTCATTGAGCAATTCCGCGGGAAGGCAGGTCAGCACTGTTCCTTCGGCAGCTTTGAATACGAAAGAAGGTACGCTGGCACAATTTTGTCCGAAGTCCACCACTAATGTCTCTCCCGGACTTACGGTCATCTCCGTACCCGATGCGAACTCACGGGCGATAATCACCTTACCAAACTCATTCTCCTTTGCTCCTTCTACATTCTTCCAAACGTATGCTTTGACAGGAGCGAGGGCGAGATCTGTACGCAGATAGACTTCCGCCCCGTCCGAAGGCAGGATATCACCGGAGAATTCGGTGTTCTCTTCGGGTGTGGAGAGTTTGTCCACACATTCGTAACCCATCGGTTCGCGTGCATCGTACTCTTCTCCGTCAAAGATACCGGCATGTTTCACCGGACCGGCAATTCCGGCCTTCCAGTTTTTAAGATCAGTACCGTAACGCTTCTTGTTTCCGTCAGAGAAAGTCAGTTCCAGTACACCACGGAAGGCACATTTCTTACCTATCATGCCGTCATATCCTCCGGGGGTTATGATTTTGTCACCCCACCATCCCGGCGTCACCTGTACGGAGAGCATATTCTCGGCGTTTGGCTTGGTACGGATGATGTCTGTAATATCATAGGTGAAAGAACGTTTAGTCTTGGCATAGTGTGTGAAGCCCGGTTTCAGGAATTCCCCGCCTACGGGTTTCCCATTCACATATAACTCGTAAACTCCTAGTCCAGCGGTCATCCACTTGGCGGAGACAATTTTCTGTTCGTTTTTCACGGTGGACACGAACCAACTCGCGCCATCGGCTGCGCGACCGTTGTTATGTCCTTTCACTACAGGGGCATCTACTGCGGAAATCCATTTGGATTCGTTCCAGGCTGATGCTTCCAATGCGTCAGTACGTTTTCCGAATTCGGTTGCGTTTATCAGTCCGCTATTTGAGAAAAGCTCGAGAATCATTATTGAAATAAGATTCGCAAAACAATGGAGATTCATTTTCATACTTATATGTAATTTTAGTATTAAAAGATTAACTTGCGAAAGGCTTGACCATGCCTTCAAGGATTCTTTCATTAGATAGTCCTTCGCCGAAAGTATACTGCATTTACGGTTTTCATGGTCGTATACTTTTACATTATATAATATTCAGTTCTCCCTTTTTTCCTCACCAACCGGGTCCCGGATAGTTTTTCTCATCCATTCCTCCGACATAAATACCGCGTGCCTTCCATAAATCCCACATCGGAGACAAACGATACTTAAAGTTTGTGTAATCTTTTGCCGATTGCTTGCTCCAAGCCGTCTCGGCATAAGCTGCAATACGGGGAAAGATATGGTCAAATGTTTTTTCCAATGTTGAATCCCATTCACTCCAGCAAGAAGCCTCAAAACCAATTATATTCTTTACTTTAGTAGCATCTACTCTTTCCGGAATACAACTTGTTAGATAGGCATTCTGTAGCCCTGCATTGAAATAAGCAAAATCCGTGTGCGACTGCACGACTTTAAAGCCTAATCTTAACGAATGATTCAAGACATCTACCGAACCTGCCCAATATTGAGAGATAGCTCCAGGCATATCTACCGCCATCTTAGAGGCAACTCCTACGGGGCCTGCCATGTCACTCCAACCCATCATTTTTCGTCCTTTTTCATTCAGATATTTATTTATCTGATTGAAATACCAAATCTGTAATTCAAAATTTTCCGTAATGCCCAGACTATTTTTCAGGCTCCTAATAGACTGCGAGTTAGCCCAATGATTTCCGTGTGCTTCGTCACCACCAATATGAATATATTCACCCGGGAACAAAGCCATCACCTCATCCAGCACATCATGCATAAATTGTATAGCGAAATCATCCGAGACATCAATTATTTCACTAAACACCCCCATTCTGCATTCCACCTCTATCTGTTTTTTAGTGGTTCCCAACTGAGGATAGGAAGCAATTGCTGCAGAGCTATGCGTCAGAATCTCTATTTCCGGAACAATCGTTATATTCAATTTCTTGGCATAAGCCACGATCTCCTTGATATCCTCTTGAGTATAGTGACCAGCCTGAGGAATATTATCAAATTGATCATTTTCCCATTCCCAACCCAAACCGGAGCATTTACGTTTAGAACCGACTTCAATCAATTTAGGATATTTCTTTATTTCAATACGCCAGCCCTGATCATCCGTCAGATGCCAATGAAAGGTGTTCATCTTCAAGCGTGCCATTTCATAAAGAAGCGTCTTCACAGCTTCTTTCCCTTTGAAATAACGAGCTTCGTCAAGCATCACCGAACGCCATGAAAAAACAGGATAGTCTGAGATACTAACTTCACGTACCACAAATAAATTGCCCTGCAACGTAATCAATTGCCGAACAGTTTGTGATCCGTAAAAGATCCCCAAATTATCTTTAGCCGTTAACACGATTTTGTTATTGGCAACTTCTATCCGATATCCGCCTTCGGCCTTCACCGTCAACGCCGGATCTATTACTAACTGAATGGTAGCATCTGTCTTATCCTTACTGACCACCGGTTCCATACCGTGATCTTCTTTTAAATAACCTGCCAACAAAGTGGCTTCATCTTCTATTGCCGCTGTGCAACTGATTGTAACATCTTTATCTACTGCAAATGCTCCACGTCCATAACTTATAAATTGTGGCAATGGAATGACTCTAATATCTTCTAGGGAAACTCCATCGCCTCCACTACTTTCACCTGTACCGTTATCACTATCTGAACATCCTGCAAAAGGTAAAAGCAGGAATGAAAAGCAAAGAAATATACTCATTTTCTTCATGGTTTTAAATTTTTAAATTTATCTATTTTTTTTGCTAATATGGTATATGTTCCGGCAGATAAAGCACAGCCCTGTTCTGAGAGAACCTTACCATTCACACGAACCTCTCCATTTACCGAATTTGGCAGTTGCAGAATAGCTTGTGTATTCTTAGGAACCGTTATTTCCATTTTAAAATCTTTATCCGACGATTCAAAAGAAGAACGTATCTCACCGGCTATAGTAGGTATGGTGATAGCCGCCTGATGCAAATAGGTATCATCCGGTGCTATACGAAATGTTTTATAAGCTGCATCCAAGGGCTCTATACCACAGACATAACGGGCAATGACAATCAGAGGACCACCACTCCAGGCATGATTTACAGTTCCGCCACCGAAACCATTGGGACCGATATCCCAGCCTTCAAACAAGGTGGTATAGAAAGGATGGTTCACCATAGGAGCAAAACGTTTTTGCATACGTTCCATAGCATACTTGCCCTCACCCATTACAAAGAGTGCTTCCATAACATATTTCTCCATGTACGGACTAGCATAGAATTGCTTCTTAAACAAGTCAATGATATACGGATATTTATCTTGTTCAGCAATACCGGAAACAACAGCCAGGGCCTGTACGCGATCGTCCGTACAATCATTATACTCTGGATGCCTGTACGCATATCCGTTCCAGCAACGATTATACCCCTCTTTCACCTTGTTCATCTGCCGACTGTAATTATTAGCATCAGTTGTTTCTCCCAAAAGTTGTGCCATTTGCCGAGCACCTTTTAAGGCCAAGTAATGCCAACCGGCAAAGATAAGCCGAATATCCCGTTGTTCTCCCCAATCCCCCCAAGTCCAACTGCCTCCACGGAAATTTGTTAACCCCGTGCTATCCAATGTCCATAACTCCAAATAGCGTTTCACTCCCGGATAAACCTGCGCTATCGTTTCGCGATCACCGGTATTCATATAATAATTCCAAAAGCCATAATATCCGATACTGGCTAACATCTGTCCCGGCAATTCACTATCATAATTACCCGCCGGAATCGGTGAAGAAAGTGCTCCATCAGAATGTTGCCAAGCAATCAACTCCTTGATGCCCTTACTCATCAAAGCATAAACGGAAGATGAACAAGTGTAAAAGCACTCTCCCATTAAAATCACTTCGTCACCCCACCATTGCGCACGTTCACGTTCCGGACAATCAAAATACGTATCGCGCATGTTAACATAAAGGGTTCGCAAGGCCTTCTTCCAAAAACGATTCACAAAATCATTATCACAGCTAAAACTTCCGGTCATTTCTGTATTATAGCCCGTTTCACGATATTTCAATCCATTAACTTCGATACCTTTAGGCAGAATAAAATAAACCTCATGTCCATTCAACCAGCCTAGTGATTCATAAGATTGCCGACCTCGACGAGTAATATACTCAGCTCTCAGATTAATATCTCCCGCTGCATATGTATTATCCGTATAAATGCCGATGCAGTTTCCCCCTACAGGGTCCGTTATTTCCAATATTGGAGTCATCTGTAAATTATAGGGTAACAAGGCAATCAGCGTATCCTGTTGTTCTCCTTTCAATCTGCGCATAGACTCAAAAGAACGTATACCGAAGTCTTTCCATTGCGGAATAGGACGTTTTATAAGTTTATTGTAAGGAGCTTCTCCCCATGTTCCTAACACCAGTGCGTTACTAAATCCCAGCGTTTCCGGACATTCAGTTGTCTGCCACCCCGTCATATCCTTACGAGCATCAAAACGAATGTTCGATTCCGGTAAACGAAAATTAGGATAAGGTGCATCCGCACTCCCATAAGCAGGATGAATCCGGCAAAGCCACGTTTCATCACTACCCAAAACAAATTTCTTACTTTCTAAATTAAATAGCAATCCAGCTTGTCCGCTACTCTTGTGCGAAAAGCCCTCTTTACCGAAATACCAGACCAATATAGCTATCTGATTTTTCCCTTTTTGCAAGAAAGGGGCTAAGTCCACCTCATCGTAATAGGTGTCCTTCGGAGTCGGTCCACGCTTCACTCCTCCTTCAAAAACAGCAAGTTGTCCGTTAATCCAAAGCCAATACTTACTATCCACGGCAATCTGTGCAACCGCCTTCTCCGGACGTTTTGGCAAGATAATGTCTTTCCGGAAAGTCATCCACGTATTGGGATGATTGGCATCGGAAGGGGCGATCCATTTTCCTTCAGTTGCTTGTATTCCCAAAAGTGAACTCAAGGAAAAAGCAAAAATCAGAACTATAAAAAATCGGTTCATCATATAAAAGTTTATTTGTTTTATTGAATCCCCCTCCTTCGTCCTTCTGTTAAAAAGGGGAAAAGTTCAAAGGAGAGGCATTCAAATATACTCAATCAGATTCTACTTACCAACCCGGATTTTGCTTTAGTCGACCGTTGCTCATATTTATCTGTTTGGTAGGCAATGGGGCTAGATAATCACGTCCCGGACGGAACTTACGGTTATCTTCGGTTATTACAAATCCGTCACTATCCAAAGATGGACTCAATTCTTCATTCTCGTCTGCATAATTAGAGAACTTTACGCCTTTCAACGGTAGCGGCATCTCTACTTCAGCTGTTTTCCAACGACGAAGGTCATCATACCGGTTGGCTTCAAAACAGAGTTCAATCGTACGTTCCCGACGGATCTCCTCACGCATATCCAAGCCATACTTTGTAACAAACTCATTAGTTAAATCCGGCATTCCTACACGTTTACGGATACGGTTAATAGAGTTATTCAAATCATTATCACTAATCTCGCCTTCCAGCTCATAGGTAGCTTCTGCATAAATCAACAGGACTTCTGCAAAACGGATAATGTGGGCATTGTAATAAGCCCCTACATGATAAATATCAGGTAGTTCACTGATATACTTCCACACACGATATCCGGTATTTGTAGAGCAAATACCCATAAAACTAACCGGACATTCAGTAGCCACACCATGTTGACTAACATAAATATATTTACGGCCAGGCACCTGCAAGACACAAGTCATACGCGGATCACGGTCTTCATATTCCGATTGCACACTTTCATAACCCTGGAAACACGTTTCTACATTATCAATAGGAACACCATTCTTATCCAAAAACATATCGGCAAACTTCTTGGTTGCCAAAAGATAACCAGCGCTAACCTTATCAGCCATATCATGGAAAGTTCCTTTCATGTTCTTAGCATACTGATAATCAAGAATAGACTCGCACGAATTATCACCATCTTCCAAAAACAATTTACGATATGAATCCGCACCTAATGACGCTTCGTAGTATAAATCATATTCCGGTTTGTCGAAAATAAGTTGCCGGGCACATTCTTTGGCAATCCCCAATAATGCCAGTCCATCACTACGATGTTTATGATTTATAGCCCAGGTTCCGGCATACAGTGCTACTCTTGCCCTGAAAGCCACGGCTGCCCCACTGGTTATACGTCCGGTTTCGGCTACTGCCATTTCAGACTTCTTTGGTAATAATAGTGAAGCATCATACAAATCCTGCAAGATGGCATCTTCTACCTCTTTACGGGGCGTACGTTCCATAAACAGTTCAGGAGAATCAATATCCAAAGAATGTGTAACTAAAGGGACATCTCCAAAACGATTGAGCAACTTAAAATACTGGTATGCCCGGAAGAACAACGCTTCTCCTTTGTATCGAAGAATCTTTGGATCAGTAGTATGCAAGGCATCGACATGCTCCAATAAAATATGAATCTTGCGTAGATATGCATAACAATCATCCCATACTCCATCACTCTCCGATGGCAACCAACGACCATTACTCACACTGTTAAATCCAAAATAAGAAGTTGACAAATCCGCTTTCTGATCATATTGGGCTAAATTATCATCCCCATTAAATTTCATTAAAGAAGGATATAAGCCATTCGCATAAATTTTAAAATCATTTTCCGTCAGCCAATAGTCACCATCCGACATTTTATCTGCGGGCATCAGATCCATTCCTTGGCAGGAAGACAATAGTATAGCCACTATAAAACTATAAAATATATTCTTTTTCATAATCAATTAAAAATTAAGATTTACACCAAACGAGAAATAACGCATAAACGGATACCCAGAATAATTCCCATTATCTTCAGGATCATATTTGAAAGGAATATTATCAATTTCAAACAAGTCATTTCCGCTAAAATAAACTCTCAAACGATCTACCTTTATTTTCTGAGTCAAAAAGCGAGGAATGGTATAACCAAACTGTAAATTCTTTAAACGTACATAAGCCGCATTCACCAACAGGTTATCCGATGTACGATAGTTCCATAAGTTACGGTCATCGTCATGAGTCAATATCGGATATTTAGCATTCGGACGGTCAGCAGACCAAGTATTATGATAGAATTCGGACAATGGATAATGCCAGTCAGGATAGAAAGGTATCAAAGGTTCTCCGTCTTGTACAACTTTACGTTTGGCCACTCCTTGAAAAAAAATGCTTAGATCAAACCCCTTCCATTCCATATCGATATTCAAACCGAAATTATAACGGGGATTACTGGTACCTAAGTACACAAGATCACCCTGATATCCACGTTTAGGATCACCCGTCGCAGTAATCGCTCCATCACCGTCGAGATCCAGATACATCATATCACCCACACGCAGATTATCCGGAACTCCCTTCATTTTTTTATACTCGCGCAAAGTAGCTTCGTCTCGAATAATTCCTCCTGATTGATATCCAAAATATGCATTGGTAGAATAACCCTGAATATTTGATATTAAGCCCGAGCGCAGTCCGGAAAATCCACCCAAATTAGTAACCTTATTGCGAGAATCAGAAATATTACCACGAACACTATAGGAAAAATCATTCACCTTATCTCTCCATGCCAAAGAAACTTCCCAACCTTTCACTTCAAGAGAACCGTTATTGGATGCCGGAGCAGTCGCACCCAACAGACTCGGATAATCTACAGCAATCAACATATTTTTATTTTTCTTATAGAACCAGTCTACGCTGGCGCTCAAACGATTATTAAGTATTGCTATGTCCAGTCCGATATTTGTTACTTCCAGTTTCTCCCAAGTACGTGCCAAAGAGACCATGTTGGAAGATGCCTGCTGACTCTTCTCCTCTTTGTTGAATGGATAAGGCCAATCCGAACTGATGTTAATAATCGGAATATAGTCATAACGTCCGATCCCCCCCTGACAATTACCCATTTGCCCCCAGGAACCTCTTATTTTTAACTGGTCAAAAATGTTCAAATCTTTAATAAAATCTTCTTCAGACAGACGCCAGGCAGCAGAATATCCTGTAAATAATCCCCAACGATGCCCTGGAGCAAAACGAGAAGTTCCATCATACCGGCCATTAATCTCAACAATATAACGGTCATTGTATACATAACTCAAACGACCGTACACAGAGCGCAACGTTTCCGCCCAAGTGGCAGCACCTGTTTCCTGATCCTTCGAACTACCTAATGCCAGATTAAAATTATCACTTGTAAAATTCTTACGCGTAGCCGAGAAAGTATCATAAGAGAATTCTTCATGTTGTGCACCCGCCATGACCTTCAAATCATGTTTCTCAGCGAATAGTTTATGATATTCCGCATAAACATTATAGTTACGGTACCATTGTTTAGAGAAAGCTCTTGAAGCCCAATTTTCAGTCGTATTATATCTATTCAGCGAATCATCCCAATTCCATTGAGCATATTTTCCTCCATTAGTGGTATCATCATTTACCTGTCTTCTCAGGATAGCCTGTCCAGAAATTTTCAGTTCAGGTAAAATATTCCAGTCCAATGCAAAATTGAAAGTAGTAATAGCGTTGGCATAAAGGGTATTTCCTCCTTCTTCCAGTTCTTGTGCTGGATTACCATATCCTTGCCAAGAATAAAATTTACCAGACGGAGTATAAAGCGGTGCCCAAGGTGGTTGTCTATACCCCCATGCCAAAGCAGTGCCGATAGCTGAAGAAAAATCATGATCATGTGCCGTATATGAAATATTGGAATGGAACAAAAGGTTTTCTAGAACCTTCACTTCATTTTTCACACGCAGTGAATAACGTTTACTATCATCGTGACCAAATTTTAAAGGAGAATCTTCCGACTGATAGAAGCCAGATACATAAAAGTTATATCTGTCTGTTCCCCCGGATACATTCAAAGAGTAATTTTGCAGCCCTGAGCTTTTTCCCAAAAGAGATTTCGTCCAGTCATGATACTGATAATGCTTAGCAAAACCAAGATACCCACCCATCACTACCTTATCATTATTTTCACGAATCAAGTCCAGCTCATCTTCAGAGTATACAGGATTATCCGAACCGTCGGAACAAGCTTCTCTGTCCATTTCGGCAAACTGAAGTAAGTTTACTTTCTCTTTTACCCTTCCAGGTGTTTTAAAAGCATAGTAAGCATTAAAATCAAC
Organism: Bacteroides caccae; assembly: GCF_002222615.2. Taxonomy (NCBI): domain Bacteria; kingdom Pseudomonadati; phylum Bacteroidota; class Bacteroidia; order Bacteroidales; family Bacteroidaceae; genus Bacteroides; species Bacteroides caccae. Next base: position 4,007,588 of record NZ_CP022412.2, read on the forward strand.
TTTCACCTTACCTTTTGCAGCAGATTTCGTAGTGACCAATACAACCCCATTAGCAGCACGATTACCATAGATAGAGGCTTGAGCATCTTTCAATACGGAGACACTCTCAATATCATTAGGATTCAAAAAATTTATATTTCCCTCTGCACCATCAATAAGTACCAAAGGCGAACCGCCATTTACAGAAGAGACATCACGAACACTAAAAGTAGCTTCGTCACCGGGACGGCTTCCCTGACCGTTACTTCTATTAACGACTAATCCGGGGATTAATCCCTGAAGCGCATTAATCGGTGTAGCTGAAGGTTTAGACTGAAATGCTTTCTGGTCGGCAGTAGCTACTGCTCCGGCAAGGTTTGCCCGCTTCGTCGTACCATAACCGACAACCACCACGTCATCCAGCATTTTACTATCTTCTTCCAATACTACATTGATAATTCCTCTGTTGCCAACCTTTTTCTGTACACTTTTATATCCGATAAAGGATATCTCAATTATATCTTTCGGAGTAGCACTCACAGTATAAATACCATAGACATTGGTAATAGTACCTTTTGTAGTTCCTTTAACGGTCACATTAGCTCCAATAATCATTTCTCCATTTGTATCGCAGACTGTTCCCGTAATGCTTTTGGTCTGTGCCCATATCCCTACCTGTGATGATAGTAAGCAAGTAATTAGCAATATTCGAATAATATTAAATTTCATAATATGAATAAGGTTTTGTTGAACTCTCGCAACATTGATAGGTCATATATATCATCGATGAATGTTACGGAATCCTGTTATTTAATAGAGGTTAGAACTATTTTTGAATGGCATAAGCCCTCATTAAGAAATTATCAAAGACAATATGGCAGTTTCCATACATCTTATCATTTAAAGTTGTATCAAAAAACCACGCTCCTGGATACTTGTCTTTATCTTCTTTAAGCAACCATATTTCCGGATCATGATTATCATCACCTGTAGCTACAATCCATTCAGCGCCACCTTTACCAAAAGATACATCAACACCACTTCGAGATAAATTATAATCAATCGTCCAAACTGCAGGAGCATTCTCAGAGTCAAACTGCGACATTGGCGGATAATCCTCCCAAGCAAAAACAAAATACATTTCTTCAAATTGCGAAGCCTTTTTATCCAAAGCTTTTATATCGTAAGTACCCATAAGCAAATCAAAAGTTATTTCGTAATGTCCCACATTCTCCAATATAATCGGATTCGGATTATCTGACTTTATGATATACTGTCCATCATTACTAATTCCATACTTTACTTGAGTCTCTGGATCCTTACTACTTACAAAGATAATTCTTGTATTAGTCACCGGAGCAAAATAAGAAGCTGTAAACTTATAGCTTTCCACACTCTTCTTTTCCGCCAGCATCGGAAGTCCAAACACAACTTTACTTAAATCAATTGAAGTATCCAACGTAAATATCTTAGTGTGTTTCTGATTATGCTCTGCAAAAGTCGATTTGACAGAAACCATTGGATCATATTTAGCTGTATTTCCGTCTTCATCCGTCAGCGTAAATACAACCTGTTTTTTGTCCAAATCACCGCTTGTACTTATCGGATAATCTTTAGTAAATTCAACATGGCGTCCTTCGTCCGTTGCTATAGCGGTTAAATCAATTGTTTCATCAATACCCAATGCCGTGCCTTTCACTGTGAGAGTCTTTAATTTCGTCCTATTACTTTCCATGATAAGGCTAACAGGTAATACCAAATTATCTGCAACACTGAATGTTACATCATTATTATCGACGTGAGCGACACCACCATTCAATACAATATTAAAACCCATTTCCTGTCTGATTTCAAGACGAGGAGCTTCAGGTGTAACCAATACATTCAGTATTTCAGTTTTCGATTTACCCGAATGATCATAAACAACAACCTTTACTTCACCCACAGAACCTCTTTCTACATTTCCAGGAATAATCACAGCTTGTATCAAGTCATATTCTGTAATATAATTCTGATCGCTAAAAGGAATTCTTTCACTAAATTCAAACTCTGCACATTCAATCTGAATATAGTTAATACCAGCATCATCCGTCACTTTAGCCTTAATATTCACGGTTTCACCAGGCAACCCTTCAAGTTCCTCGCCAAGAAACTCAATCATGGGAGGCTGAGTATCATTAGCATTTTCATTGTCATCTCCGCACGAAATGGCGAAGAGAACAAGCAACGTTACAAACAACGTAACTAAATAATGTTTTTTTTTCATATTCAATAGCTTAAAATTAATAGATATAAAAGTTAACGCTATAAATAATACCGGTATATTAAAAATGCGAGTACTTCATTTAAGTAGATTTTTTTAATTGCTTTTCACGTGCCCATAATCTTAAATTTTAGCAAGGTTAATATTGATATAAATAATTAATAATGCAAAATTACGCAATCATATACGCATTGTGTTTATGAAAATGATATATTAATTTATGATTCTGACCGTACATGTATTTTTTATTCACTCATATTTTTTTGATATTACATCGGGGGCTTCTTCAAATTTGGTGGTATTCCTCTTATTATGAATGCAGAATCTTAGCTCTTAGTAGTTTTATTCCGGCTTTGTTGAACATTTGTCTTTTGACCGCTTTAATTTTATTCACTGGTCTCCCAGTAATCCGTTACTGAAGGGGACATCAATGACTGCCTGTACTGTCTCCCTGTCTTTTTTCAATACCATATGCAAAGTTCGTCAGTGCCATGTTACGTGTTGCATTCGCTTTTTCAATCTATTTTCTAATATCCTTATCATAAGTATTCCCATTGATCATACCTCTGAAATTCGTACATACGTTTAAAAATTCTTTAATCTATGGTGAGGACTTATACAGTTCCGCTAGTTTAGAATTATCCGATTTTCCCTTTAGAATGTATTGGCATATCTGATTCTGTGAAACTCTCTGTATTTTACTTCTGTTTTCAATTCTCTCATTATGCTCCTTGACTTCCTTCCTCTTTTGGTGATACATTCTTCGCAAGCCAGATGCTATCCTTCCAATAAGTGCCCCACTGATTTTACTCCCCATTTTTTGCCAATATTTTCCGGTTAATACAACCCGCACTAATGATTGTAACCAGTTCGGATACATATTTAAGAGCAGTCTTCTGTTTCCCATTCAAGTATGCTCCTATTCTTCTGTTGTGAATGTTCTTATAAATGTAGCAGCTTTTCTTGCCCAAATGTGTGGCTGTATGCTCAATGATCATCCCCTGCATTTTTAAATTCAGACTTTCCCTGTATATCCTCAATTTTTCTCTGTGTCGGGCATCTCCCATGGTAAATATGTTCTGGAGAATTAACGAAGAAGCCGTATCTCTGTCAGGATATTCATATTTGAGCTTTTACTTGGTCTGACGAATTATTTTCTCTATTTCCGGTATCATCGTATCCGTCATATTCTTGATTAGATGAAACCGGTCGCAGATTTGTGTAACACCGGGGATTATTCTGTTTATAGACTCTGTGAAACATCTTCCACGGTCTCTCATCATATATTGTATTTGAGGATTCCAGATGAGCCAGTTATCAAGTGCTTCTCCGCTTCTATCCTCTAACAAAGCAATAGGTGTCATCTGGCCTACGACCACCCCCATATAATCCTTACCTTTTTTATAGGCAAAATCATCAATACCCACATCAATACTTTTTATTATGCATTAGAAGATTATGTTGCCCGTACTGTTGTAGGATGCGTAAGCAGGAAGAGCTACTGACCGTTATATGAAACAATTGCAAAAGAAAAGAAACCTTTCGGAAGGTAAGTTTCAAGCTTATCGATCTGATGCGTTCCTCAACAAGATAGCTCCGTCTACCATACCGACGAACCAGAAAAGACAATGGTTCGCAGAATATTTTTTACAGACAAGAAACATTGTCACAATAATATTTACCAACCCTTATGACTAACTCCAAAGTATGATCGTAAACTTCAAAATCCTGAATATGTTAGGAGTAGCAACTGTGCAATTAGTGACTGAAATGTCCGCAATAAGGACAGGAAGCCCCCTTGCCGGCCGTATATAGAAAGACCGTCAATGAACCAACATCTTCAGAGATACCATCTTGTTGTAGATTATCGTAGCCAAGACTGAATCTGAAATTATGGAATAATCCCCTATTTTCGGGGATTTTCTTTTTATATACCGGGAAAATTACAGTTTCTCACTGGGGAACAATTCCTTGACCGTGAGGAAAAAGAGGTGAGGCTAAGAAATAAAAAAAGATTATCACCAAATTTGAAGAAGAACCTTTATTTGATTTTTATACTATAATGATACATATAATAAAGTATTCTAACTAATTCTTAAGTATATTTCTTATCCAAAACTCCGGTCTGAAACATTCAAGTTCGTCCGCTTCTGTGATGAAGAAGATGAACATGATTCACTTTCCCGATAGACACCAAACACTTATCCACACTCAATGTTGCCAATCTTTATAAAAGGTGATTAGTCGAACTGTGCTTCAAATGGCTGAAGCAACACCTCAAGATAAAGATTTTTCAGGGAACCGCTGAGAACGCTGTCCGAATACAGATTAGCGTGACTATCATCACTTACTGTCTCGTAGCCATTATCCAATATGATATGTAACTAGAACGTTCGACATACGAAGTCTTGCAAATTCTGCATATCTCATTAATAAGTAAAACTACTTTGTAAAACATATTAAATAAGCCTGACTTCAAAAATGTTAAAGTTCTATCTGATCCCCTTATTTCAGTTATTTTTGGAATATCCCTAATCAATATTTAGGTCTTGCATATTTTTTGAACTCACTTGCCGTAACCCCCTCTTTTGTCTTAAAAAACAAAGAAAAATGGCTAACACTATCGAATCCTAATTGATAAGCAATCTCCGATATGGAATCATCCGTATTTGTAAGAAGCTCCTTGGCCTTACTCAATTTAAGTTGCAATTGATATTGAGCAGGTGAAATTCCGATGTTCTCTTTGAAAGCTTTCCTAAACCATGAATAACTAACTCCTAAATCTGTTGCTATTGCTTCCGATGTCTTATTCGTATGTAAGTTTTTCCGCATCATAATTCTTGCCAGATTTATTTTATCCAAAACAGAAGTATTAATCCGGCATTGACTTTTATAATACACTTCTCCCAACATATGGCATATAATACTCGCAATAAAAACTGCATATCCGGTACGTTCTTCCTCAACAACTTCAAGAATATTTGTATAGAGCTCAAGAATAGATTGACTAATACCGATATTCAACAAGGGAGTTGAAGGGGAAAAATAACCATTACGTATCCATTCATCTGCTCCATCCCCTTTAAAACCCACCCAATATTCAGTCCAACCTGTATTTGCATCCGGTCGGTAGGTATGTCGCTCGCCTGGAAACAACATAATTATCGTACCTGCAGATACTTTGGTAGTTGCACAAGAATCAGAAGTGAAATACCCACTCCCTGCTACAATATAGACAAATTGATATTCATGAAGTATCCTACCATATCTCTTAAAGTTATAATTGTCTGGATGTATAGACAATGGATAATGACAACGTGGGGCCACAATCTGATATCCCACTGTAGTACATAAAATCCCCCATTTAGCAGTATTTGAATAATTAGCAGTCAGGTAGTGTAAAAGGTATTTTTCAGAGTTTTTCATATTGTATCAAATTTATAAAAAGATATATCAAAAAATAACACATATAACCATAGTGTATTTCTAACTTTGTATCGCAAAATTACATTATACAACAACAACTTAAAAGAAATAAGTATTAAAAAATATTGCAAAAGTATATTTTACAATCCAGCAATCATTCCATAATACTTCAAAAGTGATTAAGCTTTTTATTTAAAATATGAAATTGATAAAAGTATTCTTTCTAATAGTGTTTATACTATGTTGCGAATTAACATCAGCCCAGCAACGTTTTAAAATAGAAAATGGTTCTTTCCTCATTGTTGGAAAAAGGACACAACTGATTTGTGGTGAAATGCATTATTCGTGTATTCCTCACGAATATTGGAGAGACCGTTTGAAAAGAACAAAAGCAATGGGATTAAATACCATATCTACTTACGTTTTGGGGAATTTTCATAAAAGGCAACCAGATATTTTTGACTTCAAAGGTCAAGCTGATTTATCTCATTTTATAAAATTGACACAAGAAGAAAGTCTTTATGTATTATTACGTCCAGGCCTCTATGTATGTGCGGAATGGGACTTTGGAGGATATCCTTATAGGCTCTTAAATGAAGAAGGTATGGTTTTCCGAAGTAGAAATGAACACTTTTTAAAAGCATGTGAAAGGTATATTATGCGATTGGGAGAAGAACTATCTTCACAAACTATTAACCGAGGGGACAACATCCTCATGGTACAATTGGAGAATGAATATGGTTCTTATGGCGATGATAAGATATATCTGAGTGCTTTAAAAAATATGATTCAAAAAGCAGGATTCGACATTCCACTTCTCACATGTGACAGAGGAGGGCAAATAGAAGCCGGTCATCTTGAGGGAGTATTTCCTGCTATCAATGGAGTCTTAGGAGATGATATTTTAAGATTGTAGATCGATACCAAAAAGGTGGTCCCTATTTTATTGCAGAATTGTATACGCTGATAATGAACAAACAGATAAAAATATTGGCATAGCTGAAAATCTAATAGATAGCGACATTTCTTCTTTTTGGCATACGAGTCCAAATAAACCGGGACATCATCCACACTGTATAATCATTGACATGAATGAAATATATAAAGTAAAATCTATCCGCCTACCTTCACGTGAAGGCGCATTTTTAACGGGAATAGTTCGTGACTTCCGCATTTACGCACGTCCTCAATTTTTCTTATTTAAATCTATTTAGCCATGAAAAAAGTATTATTTATATGCGTTACAATGTTATTAATATGTATCTCAGGAAAGGCTACCGAGAGGAACCTTCTTCTTATTCCATATCCACAACAAGTATCAATAAAACAAGGTAACTATAATCTAACAGACAACGTAAAAATAGGAGCAGATCCGCTTTTTACACAAGAACTGAAGAAACTGCAAGAGGTACTCACAGAAGACTTCGGATTAAAATCCCAAATAGTAAAACCTTCCAAAGCTGATATTTCTCTTTGCTACGATGCTTCCTTCATGCAGGAAGAAAAAGAAGCCTATCAGTTGGAAGTAACTGACATGAAAATAACTATCCGCGCCCAAATGGCAACGGGCATATTTTACGGCATTCAGTCGTTGCGCCAACTTATCAAATCGGAAGCAGGAAAATGGATAATCCCAAAATTGACCATAACTGACTATCCTGCACTTTCGTGGCGTTCATTTATGTTGGACGAAGGACGTTATTTTAAAGGAGAAAAGGTAGTAAAGCAAATTCTGGATGAAATGGCTTTGCTAAAGATGAATGTGTTTCAATGGCACCTGACCGATGATCAAGGTTGGCGCATTGAAATAAAAAAATACCCTCGTCTCACGGAAATCGGAGCATTTCGCGACTCTACCCAAATGGAATGGTACGAAAGTCACCATTACGACGGCAAGCCACATGGCGGATTCTATACCCAGACACAAATCCGTAGTATTATAAAATATGCTTCCGAACGACATATAACTATTATTCCTGAAATTGAAATGCCCGGTCACAGTGCTGCTGCTATTGCAGCTTATCCTTGGTTAAGTGCAACAGGAAAAGAAATAAAAGTACCCTGCAATTTCGGAGTTCAATACGACGTGTTCAATGTTACAGATCCGAAAGTTTTGAATTTTCTTAATGATGTCATAGATGAAGTGACCACGTTATTTTCCTCGGGAATATTACATATTGGTGGAGATGAAGTTCGGTATGACCAATGGAATGCATCATCTTCTGTCCAAAAATTTATTCAAGAAAAAGGATTTTCTTCCGCTTCCGACATACAAGTATGGTTCACAAACCAAATGTCGAAAGTAATTGCTCAAAAGGGGTGGCGTATGATGGGGTGGAATGACATTACAGGCGAAAAACTACACCACTTTCAAAGCGGAGATAAAGAAGGAACCGAACGTTTAGCACCAGGTACTATCGTACAATTTTGGAAAGGAGATTCCGACATACTGCAACGTACTGCCGAACAAGGGCAGCATATAGTCAACTCTTACAACAATTTTACCTACTTAAATTATAGTTATGAATATGATTCTTTACAAGCGACATACGAGTTCAAACCTATTTCATTGCAACGTGCCTATGAATTCAAGCCTGTACCGGAAAACTTCCCAGTACATTTAGTTCCTCAAATTCTCGGAGCCAGTTGTCAGATGTGGGGAGAATGGATCCCCACTGTAGAAAGTATGAACTATCATATTTACCCTCGCATAGGTGCATATGCAGAAGTTTTTTGGACGCTCCCAATACAAAAAGATTACGTCCGTTTCCGAAAATCATTAGAGTATTTCCTGACACGTTGGAAAAAACAAGGAATTATTTATGGTCCCACAAGAAACAACCAAATTCATTCCACACAACAGACCAACATCGAATTTGGAATCCCTGATGAATATAATGATCCCTACCGATATATCACCGGAACTTCAGACAAAGCTTTGTCTATTGGAAATTAATGCCACCTATAGACATAGAATTGAACTGAATCAATTGAATAATCAGGCAAGCGTTTCTTTTTTTCTCATCTCTGAACGAAAAGTAGTTCGAAATACCATCTAGGAGCAAAAGCGTTATTAAGTAATAAAAAATTTAATTCCAATAAAAATAAAGGATAACTATTAACCACTCAAAAAATGGTTCCTACATGCTATCTGTAAGCAATAGAAATGGAGTACAACATGATTACCGACCAACTGTAGAAAAAACACCCTAAACGAGGGAGATTGGCATCAAATAGGAATAAGTTTTGATACTACTCGGCAAGAACTTCGCCTATATTATGACAGTCACAATGTAGCCATATATTATACCGAAAGTATAAATAATGCGAATCTATATTTGATTCATTAGTTAAAAATTAGGGTAATCAATGTGATGGCTATTTTTCCCATCGTGTGTACTAGAAGCCCAGATGTAGATCTGACCTTCATCGCTCTTTGAATATTTGTTTTTTCATTCAACCAGTTGAACAATTATTCAATGGGTTGTCTGACTTTAGAAACTGCCGTTGAAAACAAGTCTCTTGCCACTTTCTCCCTTTTGGTTATTTCAGGTGATTCTCCTTTGATAGCTTTTACAGGAGTAAATAACGAAAGTTTTTTGCATTCTTGCGTCTCTTTATAGAATAGTATATCTGAATATATTTTATCGGCATATATTTCTCTATTGTTCTGATTTCCCACACCTTACTCTTTTGAATACAATACAGTTGAGTCATTTTCATCCGCAGCGGAAAGTATAAGCATTTCAAGAAAAAAGGTATAATTCCTTTTCTACGGAAAGCCACTACATGGAGTTTTAGTCCGAAGTAATATACGTTTTTTGTCGAATAATATCCTCTGGAAGTAATCTCAGTGGACATCTTTCCTGCTCTGTTCTTTCCCGAGCAAGTAATGATAGGCATTGGGTCGACTAATGATTTCATACTGCCACAATCTTGAGGTTTGAATGAATTAACAGCCAGACAAGTTCCCTAATTGCTTCTGGCATCAAAATCAATCTATAATTGAATGCTTGGTAAGAAGAAGACAAGTCGAGGAACCATGAAAGCAGGTATTCCTTGGCAAAAGGATGATTGTTATTACTGAACTTCTGGTAGTAGAATTTGAGTGAAGACTCGTAAACATCGCAGATATACATATATATTTTTATAAGTTTTAATTCTTTCTCCTTGAGAATCATTATTAGAACAACGAGGACTTTATTATTATAATATACTGATTATCAATAAGATTGATAAATAATTAATGAGATAATTAACTTAATAATAACGTTTTAACAAGCAAAAAGGTAGATGATTGTCAACTGCTGATTCGTATAAATAATTTAAATAGTGGATTTCCTTTCAATTTAGGAAGCATAGACAGCAGTAAATGGCAAGCTTTCATTGATTACCTTGACCATCTTAGTTTTACAACAAAACTAAATCAGCAGATTGGTTTGCTAAAGATTTTAAGATATTGACTAACCAAGTACCCTAGAATTATCAATTACGTCCAAGCAATTAAGCATTATGGGATTCAACATTTATCATGAATTGAAAAGAAGCATTATTAAAACTCTGGATAATATATATATCTAGCTCTATCTAAGTACTCTTTACTTTTAGGAAATTGGAAAGATGCAAAATGGAGTAATTCTTTATATTTCAGAAAAGTAACTTCTTTTTTAGTCACAGTTAAGTTTACCTTACAGTTGAGTACTCCTTGTCCTACAGGATAACCATTGGCAGCAATCCATCTAAGAAAAGATTTTAATATTCTGAATTGTTTTACAGTGGTACGATTACGATATCCATTCTTCACGTAGCATTTTTTTAATTCTGTCATTTTATTCTCATCAAGTATCACTAGAGAAATGTCTGGATCACAGCTATTTAATTGATTCCATACTTGAACATATTTGTGATGTACAGATCCACTCCAACTTCTTTCTATAGAACAAACTTCTAAGAAATCATTGAAAATTTCACGAAAAGATTTTTCTCTCTCTATTGAACCAACTACTACTATCTCCTTTTCTATTCTCCCCAGCTTCTCATTAACCAACTCTTTTGTGGTAGGGATTTGGGAATGTACACCATACTCTGTGAAAGATTCTTCAATACATTCCAAAAATTGAGAAATGCGATTATTAATATCACGGGCAACATATACCTTTCCACCAACTTTATGAGTAGTGTTGTATCTGACTCTCTGGTTCTCATTATCCCATTTTTCAAGATCAGCATTGCAACCTACAGAAAAGCCAACTTCACACTTCCTGTTATTCCATCTGACGCGAATCATAACCTGTCCGTTCTTGTGTAGAAAAGCTCTACAACTGTGACTAATTCCCATCATATATCTTACTACTTTATTTGTTATTTTGGAGCAAATTTAGAAAGAAAAAATCGTGGGGAGTAAGCGTCTATTTCTACTCCCCCTTTTTTTGAGCGTACATGATTTTATGTGCTATAAAAAGATGCAATTCGCCACATACATTACTGATCTACAATAGTATACAAAATTAATCCAAAGCAATTGTGGTCAAAGCTATAGTCCGATACGCTCCACTTCTTCAAAAGAGTAATTCGGCAACGAGTTACTCTTTTTTGATTTACTTATATGAAGTGTCTTTACTACATTTTATACCCACCAAATAAAAAAAGGACCTTTATTCAAGGTCCTTTTTAATTACTTCATCCATTTCTTTTATACGTTTCTTGCGGTTCTTGATAGGACCGTCTTTCGTATCATCTTTGAAAACATTATCTGCACGGTCAGTTACTTCACTGCTCCATTCTTCAAACTGATTTTTAGCCGGACGGCCATTCGGTTCGATATTCTCTTCGGCAATCGAATCGTGTCTGTTAATCATATCATCCATATCTTCTCTATTTTAATAGGTTATAGAAACAAGACAATAAAACAGGCAAAAAGTTCTTAGTTTTAATCATTTTTATTCTCCCTAACAAACATATATGTATCGGCCCAAATCAGCCATAACACAGCATCTTGATATTCAACATCTTATTTACATCTATTTTGGGTTTAAAACCAAGCCCCTGTTCCTTTAAAAGAAACGACCTATTTCTCACCGAGGAACGACTTCTTCCTTTTAAAGAAACAATACCTTTATTAAATCCTGGCACAAAACCAGCCATATTAATGAGAATACTTGTATCTTTATTGTCGAATTAATCAATAAATTGTGAGATGTCAAAAGTATTAGGATTTATGAAGCAAGTAGCCCGTGGGCTACAAATGGAGGGAAACTTTGGAACTGCTCATGTCTATCGCAGCAGTCTCAATGCCATTATTGCTTATCGTGGGAAAGATGATTTTGCCTTCAATGAGGTAACTTCAGAGTGGTTAAAAGGGTTCGAAGTTTATCTTCGTAGTCGTGGGTGTAGTTGGAATACGGTTTCTACCTATCTGCGCACTTTTCGTGCCGTTTACAATCGTGCCGTCGATCTTCGTCGGGCACCATACGTGCCGCATCTGTTCCGTTCGGTGTATACGGGAACTCGTGCCGACCATAAACGGGCTTTGGGTAATGAAGATATGAAAAGGGTCTTTTGCAAATTGTCACAATCTTCGGGTGCATCTTCGAATATGCGCCGTGCACAAGAATTTTTCATTCTTATGTTTCTACTTCGAGGTATGCCGTTTGTCGATCTTGCTTATCTACGCAAGAGTGATTTGCGTGATAATGTGATCACGTATCGTCGGCGTAAAACAGGCCGTCCCCTGTCGGTGACGTTAATTCCGGAAGCAATGATTCTGGTAAAGAAATACATGAACCGCGATTCTTTTTCTCCTTATCTCTTTCCTTTTTTGGAAAGCCGTGAAGGAACAAAAGAAGCGTATCGGGAATATCAGTTGGCGTTGCGCAGCTTTAATCAACAACTAATGTTGCTGGGAGAGTTATTAGGACTAGGCGATAAATTAAGCTCGTACACCGCCCGCCACACTTGGGCTACGACGGCTTATTATTGCGAAATTCATCCGGGTATTATTTCCGAAGCTATGGGACATTCGTCTATCACTGTAACGGAAACATACCTCAAGCCTTTCCGAAGCAAAAAAATTGATGAAGCAAATAAACAAGTTCTCGATTTTATAAAGCGCTCAGTAATAGGATTAAATACCTGATTATTATCCTGTTACTTTGTAGGTAACGGGGAGAAATTCCGGTGCAAATATGAGCATATTTCTTAAAACAACCAAACGAAATCAAACATTTTTTCCAATAAACTACTCAAAAACAGAACTAGGATAGATAAAACACGCGGATTCTTTATTTTAGGGCTTTGTTAACCTCTAAATTATGCCAAAGATTTTCCTCCCCTCTGCCGCTCGTCAGAAGCAGGGGTAAAGAACTTTCATAATCTATCGTATCATTTTTCTGTATTGACTACTCTAAAAGAGCAGGAACAAAGGTTTCCCCGTTACCTACAAAGTAACGGGTTGTCTATTATTGAAACTTAGTGTTTAATAATATATTATTAATGTAATTTTTAAGTAGTTATGAAAAGAAAATTTGTAAAAGTGATGTTCTTCGGGGCGTTGGCACTTTCTACTGTCACCTATGTAGGCTGTAAGGACTACGATGATGACATCGACAATCTACAAACACAGATTGACGCAAACAAAGCCGACATCGCCAAGTTGCAGAGTTTTGTAAAAGAAGGTAAATGGGTGACTAATGTTGAAGACATTACCGGTGGATTTAAGATAACTTTTAATGATAATAAAAGTTATTCTATCACAAGCGGTAAGGATGCTACTCCAACGACAATCAAGATTGATCCGGTAACAAAGAACTGGATTGTCAATGGCAATGACCTAGGTATTTGTGCTGAAGGTAAAAAAGGTGATGCGGGAGTAGGAACTCCGGGCAAAGCTGGATATGCACCGGAAATTTCTGAAGATGGATATTGGATAGTTTGGGATGCAGAAGACGGAAAACCTAAAAAAACAAATGTTAAAGCTGCTACAGATATCTATGTAAGTGCTGACGCTAGCAATCCATTGGTTTGGGTATTGAATATTCTCAATAAGGAAACAGGAGAATGGGAAAAGGTTTCTATGCCGAAATCTGCTCGTATCACCGGTATGAGTGTGCTAGGTGTAAAAGAGGATGGTACTGTTGATTTAGGCTCTACACAAGCTGAAGCGACTCTGTATTATCATAAAGCAACCACAGACATCAAATTTAATGGAAATGATAAATTTAAGAAAGCAGGTGATTTACTTATTGCCAGAGGTGGTAGTAAGATTCACGCTTTGATTAATCCGGTGAATCTGAAAGCTGCAGATATTCAGGCTTACGAAATCGGTCTGACAGATTCTAAAGGTAATACTAGCTTTGTTGTAGCTAATATTGCAGATAATTTTAGTGTAGATGCTTTGACTCGTGTAGCAGACCCAGAAAAAGAACCTACTGCTAACAAAGGTGTTTATGATTTGACTCTCAGATTTGCAAATGGAGTAACTGATACAGAATTGAAGGCCTTGGAAGAGAATACTGCTTATGCTCTTACAACAAAAGATGCATGGGGTAATGAAATCATTTCCGGATATGACGTAAAGGTTGCGGCTAAAGCTGCTACAGAACAAGACCAACCAGAAGTCGAGTTTACTGCTCCTGACGAAGCCTTGACTTATCAGAAGAGCTATAATTTGGATGAACTGTTTAACAGTGAATTAGATAAGGTGGTAGCTTACTATTATGAAGTTACTAAGGACGAAGCTGCTAAGGTGGATGCAACATTTGATAAAGATAAGAATACAATTATTGCAAAGAAGGAAGGTAAAATGAAGATTAAGATTCACTATCTTCCTGTTAGTGGAACAGTTGCTAGTACTGAAGTAACACTGACTTTTGCTTATGTAGCTAAACAGGCTGAAATCAAAGATATGACTTGGGTTGTAGATGGCAAGAAATTAACAGCTACTTCTGAAATTGTTGGTCCTTCAGTAGATGAAATTAAAAAGTCTATTAATGGCATTGATTCCGAAATTGAATATACTGACGGTAAGGTAACAATCAATGGAGTAAAGGATTTACAATACTCAGACGAAGATGCTAAAAATAGTATTACATTAGCTTTGGTAGGTCTGAATGCAAAAGGTGAAGAAACGACTACAGCGGAAAACATTACTAAGTATGTAATCAAAGCTACATTCGATCATGAACATGTTGCTGCTGTACCTCATACCGCAACAGTTAAATTCAAGAATAAAAAATATGATCAAAACAATTCAGAGCTGGGTAATGAATATTTGTATGAAACTACATTCAAAATTACTGTAGATCAGCCGAAGAATCTGTATACATTCAAACATGCAACTGCTTACTTTGAGGACAAAGAGAATGCTGTAGCTTACGGTAAAGTATATGAAGGTAATAGTCCTAAACTTATTTCTTTCAACCTTTATACCTTGTATCAAGCTAATTCTATTCTTGAAGGTGATGCAACAACTAATAGCTTTGTGAAATTCACAGAAGTAATACCGGAAAAGAGTGGTAACAAAGTAGCTAAAGCATGGTTAACAGAACAAGGTACTGATAATGGGGCAATTTCAGTCGAACCTTCTCCTTTACACGGTGGTGTTAATACAAGTCGTAGTATTACGGTTACTTATGCACCATTCGGAAATACTCGTTTGAATGCTATTGTTGACAAATTTAACTTGAAAGTATTATCTGAAATTTATCAAGGTAGTTTCGATTTTGTGAAGAAGTTCAAAATCGACGGAAAAGATGTACAGAAAGGTGAGAAAGAGGATAATCCGATTGAAATAGAAGGAACAGGTACTGTCGAAATACTAGAAAGTGATTTCATCAGAAAAGATGCTCGTGCTAATGACTATGGCTTTGATGATAATAGAATTGTATCGGTTAAGGTTGAGTTAGCAGATGATGACGCTAAAACTTATCTGACAATTGACAACACTGAGTTTAAGATGGGAACTGAAGTTGCTGCACAGTCTGGAACAGAACAAAAAATGAACACTGTTACTATTGGAAAGAATCAGACCGCAGGAGCCATTATAAATGCTCCTACTTGTAAAGTCAACATCAATATTCTTGACAAGTGGGGTATGACGAAAACAGCATCAATCTATGTTAAAGTGAACAAATAATTTAGATTGAAAGACTTATAATTGAGAGGCATCCTAATTCTCTTTGAGACTAGAGATGCCTTCTCTATTATACGAGACAATAAATTCTTTAAAAGAAATATACTGAGAGATCAACTGAAAATTATGCTTGTGAAAGTATATTTTCAAATGTTTGTCTCTTGGAAGGGATGCCTCCCTTATTTCCCACGGGCATCCCTTTTCTGCTCTTAATGCATCTCACTTATCGTACTAGAAAGCAATTTACTAGTCCCTTATTTCCCCAAGACAAGGAGATGTTTTTAAGAATATAAATGCTCGGGCTTGTGAAAGTCCGTGCTTTTATTTATACAACTATAATGTCTGTAGTTAACTAATGTCTTTATATTTTCGACATGGAATTAAATATCCACCACTTATGCTTTTAGGAATATAAAAATAATCAATTATGAAAAGTGTATATTATTATCTGTCAGTGCTGATTATATTTCTTTCAGCATGTCATACCAATAAATCAGAATTAGAAACAATTAAAGTTGCACAGTTTGGAGATGTATTCATATATATACCTCTATATTTGGCAAATACCAAAGGATTTTTCAAAGAAGAAGGTTTGAAAGTTGATCTGATAAACACTGGAGGGGACGATAAAACCTATGCAGCGGTAATTGGTGGTTCCGCTTTATTTGGTATTGCAGATCCTACTTTTGTTGCTATTGCTAAGGAACAAGGAATAGATGGATGTGTGATAGGAAGTATTGTCAACAGTGTTCCCTTTTGGGCTCTGACAAAAAATCCCAATGTTCCTCAGATTACGAATTCCGCGATGTTAGCTCCTTACAGCGTAGCTACCTTCTCTGCTCCTTCTACAGCATATACAGTTCAAACTGAAATGTTCAAAGAAGCTAATTTGCCTACAAATATCAGACAAGGTGCATTTGGAACTTTATTACCTATGCTTGATACCGGCAATGCTGATATCGCCCTTGAATTGGAACCGAATGTTTCAATAGCGGTAGCCAATGGAGCAAAGGTCGTTTATTCTTTTGCTGATAAATATCCGGATTTTACCTTCACAGGTATCACAACAAGTAAAAAGACTATCGATGAAAAACCTGAAATAGTCCAGCATTTTATCAATGCTATTACCAAAGCTGAAAAATTTGCACATGAGTATCCTGATAGTGCCGCTTACTATATGGCAGAACTATACCCTGATGTGAATAAGAATATAATAGCACAGGCCATCAAACGCATGGTAGACTCAAACACATTACCTCAAAACGCAGTAATCTCACCGGAAGCTTGGAAACAAGCCGTTGCATTACGTCACCGTATGGGAGATTTAAAATCATTGGATAATATAGAAAGTGTATTAGATATGAATTTCGCTGAAAAAGCACGTTGACAAAAAAGTTATTGAATATGAAAATCATATTTATGTTAGCCGCAAAAACATATATGTACCTTCCTCTTTTTCTGGCAAAAGAAAAAGGTATTTTTAAATCTGTATTTGAGGCAAAGAGAATAAAGGATGATATAGAGTTTCGCATTTGTGATGGCGATGATGACGCTATTGACAGCATGTTGGATTTTAACAGGAATGCACGTAAATGCAAATTAGACGAAATAGCAATTGCTATTTCAGACCCGACTTCTATATTGCGGCAACATAAAAGTTTTGATAACAAAACAGATATAAAAGTTATAGGCAAATTGATAAACAAATTGCCTTTTTGGGTTATTTGTCCCTATAATGAGGAATTAGATAATAATTCGCATAATGGGTTTATGGATATTAAGGAATTAAAAGCCAAACGTCTTTATACACCTAATAGTTCATACATTACTGCCAACTCTTGCTGTTCTCAACTATTAAATAAAAACAATTATAAAATCAAACCTGTTGATTTTTCCGAAGAAATAGAGAAATGCATTAATGATTCCGAATCCATAGCTCTGACGGGTGACTTAAATTTAATGGCAAGAAAATATATTGAGAACAAAATTTGTATTTACAGCCATATGGCGAATAATAATGATGAAAGCATAGCTACAACTATTATAACCAGCAGATATATATGTAAGCAGTACGAGGACATGCTGGCACTTGTCTTGGAGGCTATTCAGAAAGCCATTTTTATTATATATTCATCACCTGAAATAGCCACAGAAGTATGTTATAAAATCAGTGATGAGATTGATAGTTATCGGATGCCTGACGAAAATATTCAAAAAGAAAAAACAGAAATCATTATATCAATTATTAACAGTGATCATCTATATCCGATGACTACCGATATCTCATTTTCTGATTGGAAAAAAACAGTAAATTATTACCTTTCGCATGGGATAAATATATTTGAATATATGAGGGAGCACAACTCGCCAACCAGACCCAATGAGAATGAAGCATATGTTGCAGGTATATATCAAAAAATGTTCTTCAAAAATCCTGCACACACTGCAGAAAGAAAGATTGTTGAGGATTTTGGAGTAGATTGCAATACTTTTGACAAAGAAATACCATATCATTTGATCAGAAAACTGAAGAATAAGATTTTGTTTTTCATGAAAAAGGATTTTTGGTATATCCTGTGCTTTATTTTATTTGTATGTGTTGTAGGGTATGTGGTATACCAGACTTTTTATAACAATAATCATGATTACATATCGAATGTCGGTTTAATATTTGGTGCATTATCTTTAATATGGGGTATCCTAACTAGTCTGGGGGTATTCCCTAAGTTGAAAAAAACGAGTCGTTATGATGATTGAACTACAAAATGTAGGGTTTGCCTACAATAACAAACATACAGTATTTTCTAATTTAAATCTTTATATTGATAGAGGAGATATTGTATCTATTGTCGGCAATAGCGGTTGCGGAAAAACGACATTGCTGAATCTTATTGCCGGAGTTTTACTACCTTCTAAAGGAGAAATCAAGAAATCGGATAAGAATATAGCCTATTTGATGCAGGATGTCACATTATTGCCTTATAGGACAGCGTGGGAAAACACTTTTCTTGCTTGTGAACTACGGGGAATACCTGTTGACAACATACAGAAGCAGGCTGCCAAAGAAATACTAGACTTATTCAACATAGAAACGGAAGCTCTAAACAAGTTCCCCAAAGAACTCTCCGGAGGAATGAAACAACGGATCGGATTGTTACAAACTCTACTCACCGACGCTTCATTATTTTTGCTTGATGAACCTTTTAACGCCATTGATATTAATGCACTGAACAGTATTAAACTCTATATATGGGAATACCTCATCAAGAGTAATAAAACAATGATCTTTATCACCCATAATATTGATCAGGCATTGCTTTTAAGCGACCGTATTCTAATTATGAGAAGTCCAACTGAATTATTAGAAATAAAGCCCACTAAAGAATATTGCTCACTTTCCCCTGACGAAAGAATAGACACAAGCGAATATAAGAAACTTTTTTTTGAAATCGTTGAGAATTTGAAATATGAGAAATAAAATATTACAATGGTTACCATTGGCTGTTTTACTGATTGCTTGGGAAGCATATGCCAAATTTCAGTCAGGCTTTTCAACCATGTTTTCTTCCCCTGTGAGAATAATAACATTGTTATATGAGAAAACGGTATCTGGCGACCTGCCATATCATACATTCATAACTGCTTATGAATCATTTGTCGGATTGCTGTTTGGGCTATTCATTGGATGTATTATAGGTTTTATTTTAGTCTATTTTCCAAAATGCTCGAAAATAGCTCATCCTTATATAATAGCACTTAGTTCAATTCCTACTTTCGCATTGGCTCCTCTAATGATTATTTGGTTTGGAACCGGATTGAAAATGAAAATTGTATTGGCATTCCTCTCTACTGTTTTTATTACTGCTTTTCAAACCTATGAAGGAGCAAGCAAAATCTCTGAAAGTGACGATACTTTTTTCAAAATCAATCATGCTACCAACAAACAACGCTTTTGGATGCTCTCATTCCCAGCCTCACTGGATTGGGTTATCCAATCACTCAAACTGAATGCCGGCTTCTGTGTTTTGGGAGCATTCATTGGCGAATTTATAGCCTCTGAAGCTGGTTTAGGATATATCATTCTAAAAGCAAGTGGCTTATACGATACCACCTATGTCTTTGCCGCTATTATATGTATTATCTTACTTTCTATGTTTTTTAATTTGTTGGCCGTATTCGTAAACAAATATAAATTGAGGATAATTCGTTTTGCAACAATGAAATATGGTAAATAAAAAACTCTTCATAAAACTAAATGTTTTTCAAATGCTTATCTCCTGAAAGGAACGTAAACGCATTTTCCTATGGCTTATATAACTTTGGACGGAAAGGAATATAAAGCGTATAGTTACTATCCGTCGGCTTTCCTCCCGCCAGTGCCGGCGACCATTTCGGCATTCCCTTTACAATACGAAGAGCCTCCTCGGCAAACTCGGAATGAGTAGCTTTCAAAATATGAGGACGCAGAATCACTCCTTCCTTATCAATCGTAAACTCACACAAAGCATATCCCGATATATTCTTGGCTAAAAGATTTGCCGGATAAACCATTTGATCTGCAATATATTCTTCCGGAGTAGTGCCGGACAAATGAGCAAGTTCTTCTATCTGTTTGCCGGAAAGCGACCTCTGCTGAGGCCCCACCTGATAAATTCCGACATACATCGGTTTCTTATAAGCATCCGGTTGCTCCTTAGTGCGCTGTTGCAACTCCTTCAATAAAGCAGCAGCTTCTTCCGCCACCGCCTGTTCCGAAATATCTTCTCCTCTGGATAACATATAAGCCGACTGACAGACCAACACAAGACGATCCATTAAAGAACCTTTTTTCGGGGACCACTTACGTCCCATCTGATTTGTACCTTTCGCATCCGTCGAAGTGAAATAATAAACGACTCCGTCCAAACCTGCCGTAGAACCGTCCAAATCCTGCACCTGACTCGTCACCGTACGAAAAATGGCACCCAAAGACTGATAAAGGGACGAACTGATAACCACCGATCTCGTATCTACCGTCACTGTTCCTTTCTCTGCTTGCCAATAGGTACGCGACAATGTGTTCGAAACCAAACAATAACGCCCACCCTTCTTCTCTACCGACATGGCATACTCGGGCGAGAAAGAAGGAATTGCTACAAAACGAGCATACGGTTGTTGCTGAAAGCCTGTGTTCAATAAAGAAAATACATTGCGATAATATTCGCCCAATTCGCCTGTGTAAGTAGTGAAAGGTTTCACCGGCTCCAGATAATCAATCTGTGCCGTAAGACGAAAAGATAAGGTCAAAAGTAGAATAAAGAAAACAATCTTTTTCATAAGTTGCCGGATTTTCAATGCGTATCGGCAACAAAGATACAAATTATTTCGATGGTTCGTGATAAAATTATATCTTTGCACGGTTTTTACTAAGAAACTGAATAACAATACATCAAAAATATGATAGCTAAGATTGAACAACTTCTGAAAGAGGTAGAGGCCTTGCATGCCTCCAATGCTGAAGAACTTGAAGCTCTCCGCATCAAATACCTTAGCAAGAAGGGAGCCATTAATGACTTAATGGCGGATTTCCGTAACGTAGCTGCCGAACAGAAAAAAGAAGTCGGCATGAGACTGAATGAACTGAAAACAAAAGCGCAGGATAAAATCAACGCACTGAAAGAACAGTTTGAAAGTCAAGACAACGGTTGTGACGGATTGGATTTGACACGCTCGGCTTATCCCGTCGAACTCGGTACACGTCACCCGCTTACCATTGTAAAAAATGAAATTATCGACATCTTCGCCCGTTTGGGATTCAGCATCGCTGAAGGACCGGAAATAGAAGATGACTGGCACGTATTCTCGGCACTGAACTTTGCCGAAGACCATCCGGCACGCGATATGCAGGATACTTTCTTCATCGAGGCTCACCCGGATGTTGTATTGCGTACACATACTTCTTCCGTACAGACCCGCGTTATGGAAACGTCACAGCCTCCTATCCGCATCATCTGTCCGGGACGTGTATACCGTAACGAAGCAATCAGCTACCGTGCGCACTGTTTCTTCCACCAGGTAGAAGCTCTGTATGTAGACAAAGACGTATCATTCACCGACTTGAAACAGGTATTGCTGCTTTTCGCTAAAGAGATGTTCGGTGCAGATACTAAGATTCGCCTGCGTCCGTCATACTTCCCCTTTACAGAACCCAGTGCTGAAATGGATATCAGTTGTAACATCTGCGGTGGTAAAGGTTGCCCGTTCTGCAAGCATACCGGTTGGGTGGAAATCCTCGGTTGCGGTATGGTAGACCCGAACGTACTTGAATCCAACGGCATTGACAGCAAAGTATACAGCGGTTATGCTCTCGGTATGGGTATCGAACGTATCACAAACCTGAAATATCAGGTGAAAGATCTCCGTATGTTCTCCGAAAACGACACACGCTTCTTGAAAGAATTCGAGAGCGCATACTAAAAACAGGTTGAGAGTTGAGAGTTGAGAATTGAGAGTGGCTATGCAGAATAATGTAGCTAACCCTTAACTCTCAACTCTCCATTCTTAACTTCTCCAATTATGAAGGATAGACTCACTACTTCCAGTTATTGTTTCATCTTGGCAGCCAACTTTTTGCTCTACTTCGGTTTTTGGTTGCTAATCCCTGTTTTGCCGTTCTATCTGTCCGAGTTCTTCCAGGCGGGAAATTCTACTATTGGTATTGTTCTTTCCTGCTATACGGTAGCAGCACTCTGCATCCGCCCATTTTCCGGTTATCTGCTCGATACCTTTGCCCGTAAACCTCTCTATCTTTTCGCATATTTCATATTTATGATGATGTTCGGCGGATATCTGATTGCAGGTTCTCTTACCTTATTTATTATGTTCCGCATCATTCACGGTGTCTCTTTCGGAATGGTTACCGTAGGCGGAAATACAGTAGTAATCGACATTATGCCTTCTTCGCGCAGAGGGGAAGGATTGGGATATTATGGTCTAACCAATAATACGGCAATGTCTATCGGACCGATGTTCGGACTTTTTCTGCATGACGCCGGAGTCTCATTTGCAACAATATTCTGTTATGCATTCGGGGCATGTATATTAGGATTTTTATCAGCCAGTCTGGTAAAGACACCTTATAAGCCTCCTGTAAAGCGTGAGCCGATTTCGCTCGATCGTTTTATCTTGCTGAAAGGAATGCCTGCGGGACTTAGCTTGTTGCTACTTTCCATTCCTTATGGGATGACAACCAACTATGTCGCTATGTATGCCCGACAGATAGGACTACACACACAAACCGGATTCTTCTTTACCTTTATGGCAGTCGGCATGGCTATCTCCCGTATCTTTTCGGGAAAGCTGGTAGATCGAGGAAGAATCACACAAGTGATAGCAGCGGGATTATATTTAGTAGTGTTCAGCTTCTTCCTGCTCGCAGGCTGCGTGTATCTGATTCAATGGAGCGACACAGCCTGTACGATTCTGTTTTTCGGAATCGCTTTATTAATGGGCATCGGATTCGGAATCATGTTTCCGGCTTTCAATACCTTGTTCGTCAACCTTGCCCCCAACAGTCAGCGAGGAACGGCAACTTCCACTTACCTGACCTCCTGGGATGTGGGAATCGGTATCGGTATGCTGACGGGAGGATATATCGCCGAAATCAGCACGTTTGACAAAGCCTACCTTTTCGGTGCCTGTCTGACGGTAGTCTCCGCCATTTATTTCAAAATTAAAGTAACGCCTCATTATCATAAAAACAAATTACGATGAGAAAGAAAGAACGTTATGAGAAAGTAATCGCTTGGTTTCAGGAAAATGTGCCAGTAGCCGAAACAGAACTGCATTACAACAATCCGTACGAACTACTGATTGCTGTTATCCTTTCCGCACAATGTACGGATAAACGGGTGAATATCATCACTCCGCCTTTGTATCGGGATTTTCCTACTCCGGAAGCGTTGGCGGCCACCACCCCGGAAGTGGTATTCGAATATATCCGGAGTGTATCTTATCCGAACAATAAAGCTAAACATTTGGTCGGCATGGCTAAAATGTTGGTAAATGAGTTTAATAGTCAAGTTCCCGACAATATGGAAGATTTAATAAAATTGCCCGGTGTAGGAAGGAAAACAGCCAATGTAATACAATCGGTTGTATTTCATAAAGCGGCAATGGCAGTGGATACCCATGTGTTCCGCGTCAGTCACCGCATCGGACTAGTGCCGGACAGTTGTACCACCCCGTTCAGTGTGGAAAAGGAACTGATGAAGAATATCCCGGAAAAACTGGTTCCCATAGCACACCACTGGCTTATCCTGCACGGCCGTTATGTTTGCCAGGCACGCACCCCAAAATGTGACACCTGCGGTTTGCAAATGATGTGCAAATATTTCTGTAACACCTATAAAGTAACGAAAGAGGCACCAAAAGCCAAGAATAAATAACGTTTTAATAGCAGAGAAACGAAATAAATAGTAACTTTGCAGGCGTTCTAAAAGAAAATCTTTAAAACACTTTTAAATAAAAATAGAGTATTATGCAGACAATTGACAAATTCAATTTTGCCGGTAAAAAGGCATTTGTTCGCGTGGACTTCAATGTACCCCTGGACGAAAACTTCAACATTACAGATGACACCCGTATGCGTGCAGCTCTTCCTACTTTGAAGAAGATTCTGGCTGACGGTGGTAGCATCATCATCGGTTCTCACCTGGGCCGTCCGAAAGGCGTTGCCGATAAATTCTCTTTGAAACATATCATCAAGCATCTGTCTGAATTGCTGGGTGTTGAAGTTCAGTTCGCTAACGACTGCATGGGCGAAGAAGCTGCTGTTAAAGCTGCCGCTCTGCAACCGGGAGAAGTTCTGTTGCTCGAAAACCTCCGCTTCTATGCTGAAGAAGAAGGTAAACCAAGAGGGTTGGCAGAAGACGCAACAGACGAAGAAAAAGCGGCTGCTAAAAAAGCTGTAAAAGAAAGCCAGAAAGAATTTACCAAGAAATTGGCTTCTTATGCCGACTGTTACGTAAACGACGCGTTCGGTACAGCTCACCGCGCTCACGCTTCTACTGCATTGATCGCTAAATATTTTGACGTTAACAACAAGATGTTCGGTTACTTAATGGAGAAAGAAGTGAAGGCTGTTGATAAAGTATTGAACGACATCAAACGTCCGTTCACTGCTATCATGGGTGGCTCTAAAGTTTCTTCTAAAATCGAAATCATCGAAAATCTGTTGAGCAAAGTGGACAACCTGATTATCGCAGGTGGTATGACATATACATTTACTAAAGCAATGGGTGGCAAAATCGGTATCTCTATCTGTGAGGACGACAAACTTGACCTGGCTTTGGATTTGATGAAGAAAGCAAAAGAAAAAGGTGTGAACCTGATATTGGCTGTTGACGCTAAAATTGCTGACGCTTTCTCTAATGATGCAAATACTAAATTCTGTCCGGTTGACGAAATTCCTGATGGTTGGGAAGGCCTTGATATCGGTCCTAAAACTGAAGAAATCTTCGCTAACGTTATCAAAGAGTCTAAGACTATCCTTTGGAACGGTCCGACAGGTGTATTTGAATTCGATAACTTTACTCACGGTTCACGTGCAGTAGGTGAAGCAATCGTTGAAGCAACGAAGAACGGTGCATTCTCACTCGTTGGCGGTGGTGACTCTGTAGCTTGTGTTAACAAGTTCGGTCTGGCTAGCGGTGTTTCTTATGTTTCTACCGGTGGTGGTGCATTGCTTGAAGCCATCGAAGGAAAAGTTCTTCCGGGTATTGCTGCTATTCAAGAATAAGAAAATTTATAATAGCTAATTTTTTTACAATGGTTAAATAAGAGGGCAGTTCTTTGTGAAAAGAGTTGCCCTCATTCATAAAAATGAGGTATGAAAAGACCGATACTACTCTTTTGTTTCATCCTTTTCTTCCTTTGCTCCTGTCAGAGTAAAAAAGGAGATAGTCTTTTTTTGCCTCTATCCGAACTGAAACCACTCACATTGGGTATGATGCCTACACTCGAAGGGTTACCTTTTTACATTGCCCGCTCCGAAGGTATTTATGACTCATTAGGATTGGACTTAACTATTCTCCCATTCAATTCTGCCAACGACCGTGACGCCGTTTTCCAAACCGGACAAATGGATGGTATGGTAACTGATTACCCTAGTGCGATAACACTACAAGCTATTCATCATACGGAGTTGGGCTTTATCTTTAAGAATGACGGCTATCTCTGCTTTATCGTCTCTAAAGAAAGCCGTATCAACCAACCGGAACAACTTATAGAGAAAAATATAGCCGTATCCCGCAATACCGTTGTCGAATATGCGACCGACCAACTATTAAACAAAGCGGGAATCAAGTATACAGAGACAAACAAACCGGAAATCAGTCAACTTCCCCTCCGCCTGCAAATGTTACAGTATAACCAGATTGATGCTTCTTTCTTGCCTGACCCTGCCGCTTCTATCGCCATGAACAGCAAGAACAAATCATTAATAAGTACGCAGGAACTGGGAATTGAATTTATCGCCACCGCTTTTTCCCGAAAAGCTCTCCAAGAGAAACGAAAAGAAATCGAACTGCTCATTACGGGGTATAACTTGGGAGTAAACCATATAAAAATGCATCCGCAATCAGAGTGGAAACAAGTATTAATGGAAATCGGTGTACCGGAGAATCTAACCGGACTGATCGCCCTCCCTACCTATCGGAAAGCAACACGACCTTCGGCAGAAGCCATAGAAAAAGCAACCCAGTGGCTGAAAGCAAATCACCGGATACCCCAAACGTACTCGGAAAGCAATCTGATAGACACAACTTATATTCACACAGTATCAACCACCATTCAATAACAACTAAATTAATCCCATGCGAAAAACACTCTTACTTTCAATTATCTTGCTATCAAGCATGCCGGGTATACAAAAGTCCCTTATTGCACAAGAAAAAACATCACTGAACCAAGTTGTCAACACACTGAAAGAACGTATCAGCCTGGCCGGATATGCCCAGTTGGGATATACGTACGATGATGCAGCCAAACCGGACAATACATTCGATATCAAACGAATTATTTTCATGGCACACGGAAAAATCACCAAACGCTGGACTTGTGATTTTATGTACGACTTTTACAACGGTGGTATGCTGCTCGAAGTGTACACAGATTATCAGTTTCTTCCCGGACTTACCGCACGTATCGGAGAATTCAAAGTTCCTTATACGATTGAAAATGAATTATCTCCTACTACGGTAGAGCTAATCAACTGTTATTCCCAATCCGTCTGCTATCTGGCAGGCGTCAGTGGCAGTGACAAATGTTACGGCATGACTTCGGGTAGAGACATCGGCATGATGATTCATGGTAAACTATTCCACGACTTCCTACAATATAAAGTTGCCGTGATGAACGGACAAGGGATAAATACAAAGGATAAGAACAGCCAGAAAGATGTTGTCGGGAATCTTATGATTTATCCCTTGGAATGGCTATCCGTGGGCGGATCGTTTATCCGGGGAACCGGACACGCAATAGCCGATTCCGAATATACCGGAATCAAAACGGGAGAAAACTATGCCAAAAAGCGTTGGAGCGCAGGAGGGGTTGTTACCACTTCCCGTTTCAATCTGCGTACCGAATATCTCGGCGGCAAGGACCGGAACGTAAAAAGTGAAGGATTCTATGCAACAGGAAGTGTGTGTTTCGCACGAAACCTCGACTTTATCGCTTCGTTTGATTATTTTAATCCTAATAAAGCGGCAGATTTCAAACAAAACAACTACATTGCCGGTGTGCAATACTGGTTCTACCCCAGATGCCGCTTGCAGGCACAATACACTTTTTGTGACAAAAAAGGAAACGGACAGAAAGATTCTAACCTGATACAGGCACAGGTACAGGTCAGATTTTAAGTAGCAAGTATTATGGAGAATCATCATATAATAAACCTATAAAAGAAAGACTGGAAATCATGGAACACAAAATCGCCGAACCCAACGCCCGAGTAGACGTAGCCGACGTACTAAGAGGACTTGCCGTAATGGGAATCATCCTTTTACACAGTATTGAACACTTCAATTTTTATTCTTTTCCGGAGAAAGTACCTTTTGAATGGATGAACTTTACCGACCAAGCTATTTGGAGGGGATTATTCTTCACGTTCAGTAATAAGGCGTATGCAGTATTCGCCCTACTTTTCGGCTTTAGTTTTTATATTCAGGATAATAATCAACAACGCAAAGGAAAGGACTTCCGGCTCCGTTTCCTATGGAGGCTATTTATCCTTTTTATCATCGGACAGTTCAATGCTGCTTTCTTTACCGGAGAAATATTAACCATGTATGCTATCCTCGGTATTATTCTTCCGATATTCTGCCGCGTGAGCGACCGTATCGTCGTCATCTTTGCCACCCTGCTGATCCTGCAACCTATCGACTGGGCAAAATTAATCTATGCTTTATGTAATCCTGACTATGTGGCAGGTGAAAGTCTGGCACGTTATTATTTCGGCATAGCTTTCGATGTACAGAAGAACGGAACCTTCCTCGAAACCATCCGCATGAATATGTGGGAAGGACAACTTGCCAACATGACTTGGGCATTGGAACACGGACGCATCCTGCAAACTCCGGGATTATTCCTGTTCGGTATGCTTATCGGACGCCGGAAATATTTCCTATACAGCGAACAGAACGAGCGCCTGTGGCTGAAAGCACTGGCTATCGCCCTACTCTGCTTCTTCCCTATCTACGGGCTCAACAATATGTTACCGGAATTTATCGAGAGAAGTGCTATCCTCGTACCCTTACAGCTCATACTAAGCTCATTCAGCAGTCTTAGTTTTATGGTGTTATTGGTAACAGGATTGCTGCTCACCTTCTATCACGTAAAAGACCGCAGCTTTTTCATGCGTTTCACATCTTATGGTAAAATGAGTTTAACTAACTATTTGGGGCAATCAATTTTCGGCTCTCTTTTGTTCTATCATTGGGGATTCGAACTGGGACGCTATTTAGGAATCACTTATAGTTTCTTTTTTGGCATTCTTTTTGTTATATTACAAATGGTATTTTGTTCGTGGTGGCTCCGTCACCATAAACATGGTCCCTTCGAAGGTTTATGGAAACGCCTGACCTGGATTGGAAAAAACAAATAATTGAATTATGATGAACGAGAAAACGATTAATGAACAATACGCATATATACGTACCTTACTTGAAGAAAAAAGACTCAAGGAGGCCTTGATGCAGCTGGAATCGTTGCTTTGGCAATGTCCCGACTGGGATTTACGTACCCGTCTGGAACAATTGCAGACTTCTTACAAGTATATGTTGGAATACATGAAACAGGGAGCCAACGATCCCGAGCGGTGGAACCTATACCAAAAGTTGGTGGCGGACACATGGAGTATTGCCGACCAGTCACGCCTACTCATGCTGGACAACGCTTCATCAAAATATTATCACGAAGTACGTCGTACACCCGAACCGGCAGATTTGGCAGAATATGGCCTAAAAAAAATACTTCATATACTTGAATCTTTTAATGATGACTTAGCAATCAGCGGATTACTCTCCGATGCTAAAATGGATGAAGTGCTGCAACGGCATGAGAACACTCTTAAATTCATGTTTGTAAGAACATGGACAAACAGTTCGTGGACTTCTGAAGACGAAGAAGACGCAAAATCCATGCTGGGTTCGGAATTGCTTTTACCCGACGACTTATGTTTATTTGTCAGTGCTGTCACACTGAGCGTAATGGAATGTTTTGACTTACGTAAAATCATGTGGCTGCTGGATGCTTACCGTCATAAAGATGTCAATGTCAGCCAACGGGCATTGGTTGGTGTCATATTCATCTTCTACATTCACAGAACCCGGCTTCTTTATTACCCAGAACTTATCAAGAGGGTCGACCTTATGGACGAAATTCCTTCTTTCCGGGAAGATGTTGCCCGTATCTACCGCCAAATGCTGTTATGTCAGGAAACGGAAAAGATTGATAAGAAGATGAGGGAAGAGATTATTCCCGAGATGCTGAAAAATGTTTCTTCCATGAAGAACATTAGATTCGGTTTTGAGGAAAACGATGAAGAAAACGATGACAAGAACCCGGACTGGGAAGATGCCTTCGAACAATCCGGACTGGGAGACAAGCTGCGCGAAATGAACGAACTCCAACTGGAAGGAGCCGATGTGTATATGAGCACTTTTTCTTCTCTGAAAAGTTATCCGTTTTTTCGTGAGGTACAGAACTGGTTTTATCCGTTCAGCAAGCAACAGTCCAATGTACTCAAGGCACTGAAACAAGTAGGGAACGAAGGAAGCAGTTTGCTTGACTTAATTCTCCAATCGGGCTTTTTCAGTAATAGCGATAAATATTCGCTCTTTTTCACCATTCACCAACTGCCTAAAATGCAACAGGAAATGATGTTGAGCCAACTCAACGAACAGCAGGTAGCAGAACTGGCGGAAAAGTCGAACGCCGAAACTATGAAGAAATTCAACGCACGCCCGGGAACAGCGAGCAATCAATACCTGCACGACCTGTACCGTTTCTTCAAACTTAGTGTGCGCCGGAATGAATTTCGTGATATTTTCAAAGAAAAACTCGACCTTCATCATGTTCCCGCACTCGACAATCTACTATATTGTGAAGAAGAATTGTTTCCTATTGCTGATTTTTATCTTTCAAAGGAACGTTGGGATGAGGCTATCGACATTTATAAAGAATTGATTGAAATCGGAGGATTTGAGGGAGAAGGTGCAGAATATTTCCAAAAATTCGGATATGCTCTGCAAAAAAGAAAAAGATATGCGGAAGCTATCGAAGCCTATCTAAAAGCTGATACGCTGAAACCGGATAATATATGGAATAACCGTCACCTGGCTACCTGCTACCGGCTGAACCGGAATTATGAGGCAGCCCTTGCTTATTATAAAAAGGTGGAAGAAGCTACCCCCGAAGCTTCAACTGCAGTTTTCTATATCGGTAGTTGCCTGGCCGAACTCGGGCAGTATGAAGAAGCACTGAACTATTTCTTCAAACTGGATTTTATCGAGAGTAACTGTGTGAAAGCATGGCGCGGTATCGGCTGGTGTTCATTCATCAGCTTGAAGTATGAGCAGGCGATGAAGTATTATGAAAAGATCATCGAGCATAAACCGTTAGCTATTGATTATATGAATGCAGGACATGTTGCCTGGGTAATGGGAAATATTCAGAAAGCGGCTGTTCTCTATGGAAAGGCAATTACAGCCTGTGGAACGAGAGAAAGATTCCTCGAAATGTTTCATAAAGACGAAGAACCCCTTCTCAAACAAGGTATTCGAGAAGAGGATATTCCGTTAATGCTGGATTTATTATAACTTTTTCAACTCCCCATACAACTTCTGTATGGGGAGTCCCATTATATTATAGAAGCTACCGGAAATAGACTTCACTCCAATATATCCGATCCATTCCTGAACACCATAGGCTCCTGCTTTATCCATTGGCTGATAACGGTCAACATAGTACTGGATTTCGTCTTCGGACAGTACATCAAACAGCACATCGGAAGCTGCCGTGAAGCTTTTCTGCCATTCGGTTGTCGTTAGACAGACACCTGTGAAAACCTGATGCGACTTCCCGGAAAGAGCACGCAGCATTTCCACCGCTCCTTCCCTACCTTCCGGCTTACCGAGCACTTTCCCCTCCAGCCATACAATGGTATCGGCCGTAATCAATAACTCGCCGGGCTTCATCATAGAACGATAAGCATCCGCTTTTTCACGCGATATATATTCGGGAATTGCAGCTCCCACCAAAGTTTCAGGATATGATTCATCCACGTCAGGCAATGTCCTGACGACATATTCCACTCCCAACCCAGACATTAATTCTTTCCGACGGGGAGAATTGGAAGCCAATATAAGCTGATATTTCTTTAAATTGCTAAGCATGATTTTAGTTACGATTAAAAAATTGAATGATTTACAATTGACAGTTCTCTTACCAGCCGAAGGCATCATCCGTCAACCATATTCCATGAGCTTTCAGGACTTGCTCCACTACATCGCGTCCGCAGCCATGCCCCCCCTCCGCATAAGAAATGTATTTCGCCACCGCTTTTACTTCCGGTACGGCATCTTTCGGACAACAAGGCAAGCCACATTCACGCATTACTTCTATATCGGGCACATCATCCCCCATATACAGGATTTCATCATCAGCAAGTCCATACTTATCACGGAAAGTACGATAGTCGTGTATTTTCACCGCAGAACCCATGTATAAGTCCGTCACGCCCAGTCCGGCAAAACGGATACGGACGGCCTCCGTCCGCCCACCGGTAATGATAGCAATACGGATCCCCTTTTTCACTGCCAATTGAATGGCATATCCGTCCTTGATATTCACAGTACGCATCGGTTCCCCGGAAGGATGCAACGGTACGGTTGTCGAACTCAACACACCGTCCACATCAAAAGCCAGTGCCTTGATGCGTGATAAATCATAATTTATGGTGCTCATGGATACTCTTACTCATTAATTTATAAATTTCCTGCAACGCCGGAGAGTCCACCAACATCGCAAGATGATTACTCATCACATTTTCATCGTAGCGTACAGCCGGTCCGGTCTGCGCATCACGCGGAGCCAGTTCGTGTACTTTACGTGCAGTCTCATCAATCAACGGAAGCATCACTTCGAAAGGTAAATTATATTTTTCGAGCAAATCGGCAGCCAGCGCATACATGTGATTTGTGAAATTACAGATAAAGACGGCTGCCAAATGAAGGCTTTTGCGTTGTTCTGAATCAGCTTCGTACACTTTCTCAGAGAGGGTCGAGGCAATCGCTTTCAATAGTTCCGTATCCTCCGCCCTTTTCGCTTCAATAAAGAAAGGCACTTCCTGAAAGTCAACTTCACGCTGTTTACTGAATGTCTGCATCGGATAAAATACTCCATAACGTTCTGCATGACCTTCCCAGACACTCATAGGGATGCTCCCCGCCGTATGAACCAGTAAAGATTTTTGTTTACCTTCCGTTATCTGCGGCAATAATTCTACAAAAGCCGCATCTTTCAGGGATACGATATAGAGTTTGGCGTCTTTTGATATTTCCTGTAAGTCAGTCGTATAATCCGCCTCTACTTTCTCCGCCAGCGCACGGGCGGACTCTTCTGTCCGGCTATATACTTGCACAATGCGAAAACCTTTGTAGTAAAGTGCTTTTGCCAAATTGGTAGCCAGGTTTCCGGCACCGATAAATACAACCGGGGTATCTTCTATACTTCTTTTCATCGTTTTTTCAGCGTTTTGCAAACCAATATAAGATTATACCGATGATAAGCAATGTCAATGGCAACAAATAACCGGACAATGAACCAAGCAATGACATCACCAAACCGATATTCATCACCAGCCAAAGTCCCAGCAACACAAGACCTATTGATTTATCGCGTTTGAAAATAAGGAAACAGGCAGCAGCATACAGCAACATATTATCCTTATTCATCACCCAGGGCAAACCGATAGAAGAAAAATGAATCAGTTTATCAATCAGAAAAAGTGCACCGATCACCATAAAGGTAACGGCAGTCGCGAGATAAGTATCTTTACTATTATTTGCTTTGGCAGCTCCCATTGTTATTTTCCTCCGAACTTATTGATATGGATTTTCTCCCATTGGAGATGTTCTTCATTGAAAGGTTTGCGTTCCATCCCCTTATGGCCGACCGCAATGACAGAAAGTACCTGAAGCTGCAAAGGTATATCAAGAATTCCATGCACAAACTCGTCGGAAGGCATTCCGGTTGCCGTGAAACGCTCACGTACCTGCACCCAGCAACTGCCCAACCCGAGGTCTTCCGCCTGCAACTGTATCATAATAGAAGCAATAGCAGCATCTTCAATCCATACATCGCTTGCCAACGGGTCAGCCATTACCACAATAGCCAAAGCCGCATCTGCAATAAAAGAAGAAGCCTGTTCCTTGCAATGAGACAATTCTTTCAGCATTTCCTTATCATCAATCACTACAAACTGCCAGCTATTGCTGCGCTTGGAAGAAGGTGACATCAAAGCTGCTTTCATCAATGTTACAACCTCATCCTGTGTCAGTTCTTCATCGGTGAACTTGCGCATACTGCGACGATTCTTTATCAATTCACTGAAATTTTCCATATTATTTCCGGTTTCATTTAATTAATGTATGCAAAGATAGTGCAAACCGAGCGTAATAGGAAATAAAAACAGTATCTTTGCAACGATAAACAATATCATCATGAAAAAGCGAATTACACAGGACGATTACATTAAAGCGAATCGTAAAGCAAGCCGTGAGGCGGAAATTGAGATGTACGGACACCCTATTTGTCACAAAAGGGTGCACCAGTCAAAGAAAGTATATAACCGTAAAAAGATAAAGGCAACTGACAAAGAGTTGCCTTCTTTTTTTGTCCTTTTCACACAATCCGCGTCAATTCTCCGGTTGTAGAATCAATAATGAATCCGTATACCTTCACATCCACCGGAATCAAAGGATGATGCACAATAAAATCAACCGTTCCTCTTACCGACTTCTCTGTATCTTCGAAGCCGTCCAGCCATGAATGAAAGTCGACCCCGCAAAAACGCATCATGTCGATATAATCAGGATTAATGCCCCTTGCCTTCATCTTCTCCAACATTTCTTCGCTATGCATATGGCAAGCGCCGCAGTCGGAGTGCGCAATCACCATAATTTCCTCCACTCCCAACTCAAAAATAGCCACGAGCAGACTACGAATCACACTACCGAAAGGATGGGAAATGACGCCTCCCGCATTTTTTATCATTTTCACATCGCCGTTTTTAATTCCCAGCGCAGCAGGCAGTAAAGCTGTCAAACGAGTGTCCATACAGGAAAGAATAGCAATCTTCTTATCAGGATACTTATTTGTAATATACGCTTCATATCCCTTGTCCTCTACGAATTTTTTGTTGTAAGCCAATATTTCTTCTAACATAAATTGCTTCTTTTAAAGTGTTTGCCAATACGCAAAAGTAACGAAAATCAGATAAAAAATAGAAATATTACGCAAGAAAAATAGACTGTTCGTTTTAAAGGTCGCCAACAAAATCTCCGTTTTTTTGTTGAATGAAAAATAAAAAGTGTAAATTTGTCCCACATGCCACTTAAACTAACTACATATTACCACGGAAAGGATATTCCTGACCTGCCGGGAAATAACACATTCCATTCCAAGGAGTTGTTTCAAATATACGAAGCAACGCCCGGATACTCGCCCTTACTGATAGTGGCAACAGAAGACGGAAAACCTGTGGCACGGCTCTTGGCAGCGATCCGCAAAACTAAAAAATGGCTTCCTTCCTGTCTTGTGAAACAATGTGTGGTATATGGAGAAGGTGAATTCCTGGAAAAGACATTTACAGCCGAACAGAAAGATTCGCTTCCGAACATCAGGGAAAGAGAGGAAGAAGTGTTCGGCGAAATGTTGGAACATCTCACGCAAGAGGCATCCCGTACCTGTATCCTTATCGAATTCCGCAATCTGGACAACTCTATGTTCGGTTACCGTTCTTTCCGGAACAACGACTATTTTCCGGTCAACTGGTTACGGGTACGCAATTCGTTACATAGTTCGAAAAAAGCGGAAGACCGTTTCAGCCCGTCACGTCTCCGCCAGATAAAAAAAGGGCTTAAAAATGGAGCCAAAGTAGAAGAAGCGCACACCACAGACGAGATACGTGATTTTTCACGTATGCTGCATAAGGTTTACTCTTCCCGCATACGCCGGTATTTCCCTGCCAATGACTTTTTCCGCCACATGAACAATATGCTCATCAAGGGAAAGCAAGCTAAAATATTTATTGTCCGCTACAAAGAAAAGATTATCGGCGGCTCTGTATGCATTTACTCAGGAGACAATGCTTTCCTCTGGTTTTCGGGAGGAATGCGAAAGACGTATGCACTGCAATACCCGGGCGTACTCGCCGTTTGGAAAGCTCTGGAGGATGCTCACGAACGAGGTTTCCGCCATCTGGAGTTCATGGATGTGGGACTTCCTTTCCGTCGGCATGGTTATCGCGATTTCGTACTCCGCTTCGGAGGAAAACAAAGCAGTACCCGACGTTGGTTCCGCGTCAGTTGGCCTTGGCTGAATAAGTTAATGGTCAAATTTTACGTTTAAATGCAATCTCCAGATTACAAAACCATTCTTCATGCTCCCTCCCTACCATTTTTTATACTTTATATCCCAATAATTAAATGCTGAAAAATTTCTTTATTAGGTAAGAATTGTCTTTCTTTGTGCTGTTTTATGCCGTATAAGCACATAATTAAAACCAAATAAAAAAGTATAGTTATGAAGATTTCACACATTGAACATCTGGGCATTGCTGTAAAAAGCATTGAAGAAGCCCTTCCTTACTACGAAAATGTATTAGGTCTGAAGTGTTACAACATTGAAACAGTAGAAGACCAGAAAGTAAGAACTGCTTTCTTGAAAGTAGGCGAAACCAAAATCGAACTGTTGGAGCCCACTTGCCCCGAGAGCACTATTGCTAAGTTCATTGAGAACAAAGGTGCAGGTGTTCATCACGTTGCATTTGCCGTGGAAGATGGTGTAGCCAATGCCTTGGCAGAAGCAGAAAGCAAGGAAATCCGCCTAATCGACAAAGCTCCGCGCAAAGGTGCCGAAGGTTTGAACATCGCTTTCCTTCACCCAAAATCAACTCTGGGTGTGTTGACAGAACTCTGCGAACATTAATCTATAAACTCTAAAACCAACAAGAACTCATGAGTAATCAACTTGAAAAAATTAAAGAGCTTATTGAACGCCGTGCCGTAGCACGTATCGGAGGCGGTGAAAAAGCAATTGCGAAGCAACACGAAAAAGGGAAATACACAGCGCGCGAGCGTCTGGCTATGTTGCTGGATGAAGGTAGTTTCGAAGAAATGGACATGTTCGTTGAGCACAGATGCACGAACTTCGGCATGGAAAAGAAACACTATCCGGGTGACGGTGTAGTGACCGGTTGCGGTACGATCGACGGACGTCTGGTGTATGTATTCGCTCAGGACTTCACTGTTTCCGCCGGTTCGTTGTCGGAAACCATGTCACAGAAAATTTGTAAAATCATGGATCAAGCTATGAAAATGGGTGCTCCATGTATCGGTATCAATGACTCGGGTGGTGCACGTATCCAAGAGGGAATCAACGCTTTGGCAGGTTACGCAGAAATCTTCCAACGCAATATTCTTGCATCCGGTGTGATCCCGCAGATATCAGGTATCTTTGGCCCTTGTGCCGGTGGTGCCGTTTATTCTCCGGCTCTGACAGACTTCACGCTGATGATGGAAGGTACTTCTTATATGTTCCTCACCGGACCGAAAGTTGTGAAAACCGTTACAGGTGAAGATGTAAGCCAGGAAAACCTCGGCGGCGCAAGCGTACACTCTACTAAATCGGGTGTGACTCACTTCACCGCTCAGACAGAAGAAGAAGGTCTGGCGCTGATTCGCAAGCTATTGAGCTATATTCCTCAAAATAATCTTGAAGAAGCTCCTTATGTGGATTGTGCAGATCCAATCGACCGTCTGGAAGATTCTTTGAACGATATTATCCCCGACAGCCCCAACAAACCATACGATATGTACGAAGTAATCGGTGCGATCGTAGACGGCGGCGAATTCCTCGAAATCCAAAAGGACTATGCAAAGAACATCATTATCGGTTTCGCACGTTTCAACGGTCAGTCCGTAGGTATCGTAGCCAACCAGCCGAAGTTCCTGGCAGGTGTACTAGATAGTAACGCTTCCCGCAAGGGCGCACGTTTCGTACGTTTCTGTGATGCCTTCAATATTCCTATCGTATCATTGGTAGACGTACCGGGATTCCTTCCGGGAACAGGTCAGGAGTATAACGGCGTTATCCTCCATGGCGCCAAATTGCTGTATGCTTATGGTGAAGCTACTGTACCTAAGGTAACTATCACTCTGCGTAAGTCTTACGGTGGCTCTCACATCGTGATGAGCTGTAAGCAACTCCGTGGTGATATGAACTACGCATGGCCGACAGCCGAAATTGCTGTAATGGGTGGTGCAGGTGCAGTAGAAGTGTTATACGCACGCGAAGCAAAAGAACAGGAAAACCCGGCTCAGTTCCTTGCAGAAAAAGAAGCAGAATACACGAAACTGTTTGCCAATCCTTATAACGCAGCGAAATACGGGTACATTGACGATGTGATTGAACCGCGTAACACACGTTTCCGCGTTATCCGCGCTTTACAGCAGTTGCAGACTAAGAAGCTGACTAACCCGGCTAAGAAGCATGGCAATATTCCATTGTAATCCAACTTTTCACATTAAAACAAGAAAGATTATGAGCAAAACCAAAATTGGAATATTCCTTTCTTTGCTGTTACTGGTTGGACTGACCTCTTGCGGAGAGAAAAAGACAAACAGTAAGCTAATGCTGAACGAAGTCCTGATAGACAATCAAAGTAATTTTCAGGATGATTACGGACTGCACAGCGCATGGATCGAAGTATTCAACAAATCATACGGTAGCGCAGACTTGGCGGGATGTTTACTGAAAGTAAGCAATCAGCCGGGTGATACAGTTACCTATTTTATCCCTAAAGGTGATGTACTAACGTTAGTTAAACCCCGCCAGCATGCTCTATTCTGGGCGGATGGTGAACCTAACCGTGGTACCTTTCACACAAGTTGCAAATTGAACCCTGAGACTGCCAACTGGATTGGCTTATTCGACTCCGGCAAGAAGTTACTTGATCAGATTGTAGTACCGGCAGGAGTTCTGGGTCCTAACCAATCATACGCACGTATAAGTGACGGAGCGGCAAATTGGGAAGTAAAAGGTGGAAGTAGTGACAAATATGTGACTCCAAGTACGAATAACAAGACGCTCGACAGCAATGCTAAAATGGAGAAGTTCGAAGAACATGACTCTGTAGGTATCGGTATGTCTATCTCGGCGATGAGTGTGGTATTCTGCGGATTGATACTTCTTTATATCTCTTTCAAGATTGTAGGTAAAGTAGCCGTGAACTTGAGCAAACGCAATACGATGAAGTCAAAAGGTATCGACAAGGAAACAGCCAAAGAACTGTCACAAGCTCCGGGCGAAGTTTATGCCGCAATTTCTATGGCATTGCACGAAATGCAAGATGAGGTACACGACGTAGAAGAAACGGTACTGACTATCACTCGTGTGAAACGTAGCTATTCACCGTGGAGTTCGAAGATTTACACCTTGCGTGAAACTCCCAAAAAGTAAGTCAACCCTTAAAAAGATAAAACGATGAAAGAATATAAATACAAAATCAACGGTAACTCATATAAAGTGACCATTGGAGATATCGAAGACAATATCGCTCATGTAGAAGTGAACGGTACGCACTATAAAGTAGAAATGGAAAAACAGCCGAAGGCGGCACCTGCAAAACCGGTAGTACGCCCATTGCCGAACTCTCCGGCTGCTCCTACCACACCGGTAGTGAAACCGGCTGCACAGTCTACCGGAAAATCAGGTGTCAAATCTCCGCTACCGGGTGTTATACTCGACATAAAAGTGAACGTAGGCGACACAGTGAAGAAAGGACAAACCATTATTATATTGGAAGCCATGAAAATGGAAAACAATATCAATGCAGACAAAGACGGTAAGATTACCGCTATCAACGTAAACAAGGGAGATTCTGTCCTTGAAGGTAATGACCTCGTAATTATTGAATAATATGGGAGATTTTATAAACTTTTTAGGAAACAACCTTGCCGATTTCTGGACGTATACAGGATTTGCCAACGCAACAGGAGGACACGTCGTTATGCTCCTTATTGGCCTGTTCTTTATTTATCTGGCTATAGCCAAAGAATTCGAGCCAATGCTGCTGATTCCTATCGGATTCGGTATTCTGATCGGTAATATACCTTTCAACATGGATGCGGGACTGAAAGTCGGCATCTATGAAGAAGGTTCAGTATTGAACATATTGTATCAGGGAGTGACGTCCGGCTGGTATCCGCCGCTCATCTTTTTGGGTATCGGCGCCATGACCGACTTCTCTGCACTTATCTCTAACCCGAAGCTGATGCTAATCGGTGCAGCCGCACAATTTGGTAT
The DNA here is from genome assembly GCF_002222615.2 of Bacteroides caccae. Taxonomy (NCBI): domain Bacteria; kingdom Pseudomonadati; phylum Bacteroidota; class Bacteroidia; order Bacteroidales; family Bacteroidaceae; genus Bacteroides; species Bacteroides caccae. The sequence continues at coordinate 4,047,511 of NZ_CP022412.2, forward strand.
CTTCGGTGCTTACATGATTGCATTGGAAATGGGATTTGACCCGATGCAGGCCGGTGCTATCGGTATCATCGGTGGTGCAGACGGTCCGACGGCTATCTTCCTTTCATCCAAACTGGCCCCTAACTTAATGGGAGCTATTGCGGTGTCTGCCTATTCCTATATGGCGTTGGTCCCGGTGATACAGCCGCCTATCATGCGTCTGCTCACCACAAAACACGAACGCGTAATCCGCATGAAACCGCCGCGTGCTGTTTCTCACACAGAGAAAGTAATATTCCCGATTATCGGTTTGTTACTGACTTGCTTCCTGGTTCCTTCCGGTTTGCCTTTGTTGGGTATGCTGTTCTTCGGTAACTTGTTGAAAGAAAGTGGTGTAACACGCCGTTTGGCAAACACCGCCAGCGGTCCGCTGATTGATACGATTACTATCCTGTTAGGTCTTACAGTAGGTGCTTCTACGCAAGCGTCCGAGTTCCTCACTTTCGACTCTATCAAGATTTTCGCCCTCGGTGCTTTGTCATTCATCATTGCAACTGCATCCGGCGTACTGTTCGTTAAGCTCTTCAACCTCTTCTTGAAGAAGGACAACAAAATTAATCCGTTGATCGGTAATGCAGGTGTATCTGCTGTTCCCGACTCGGCACGTATCTCACAAGTTATCGGTTTGGAATACGATCCGACCAATTACCTGTTAATGCACGCTATGGGTCCGAACGTAGCAGGTGTAATCGGTTCGGCTGTTGCCGCCGGTATCCTGTTAGGATTCTTAATGTAGAGATAAGATGCCCTGCCGGATTTCCATTCGGCATGTCTTAAACTATAAAAGTAGAATTCTTCTCTACGAAAATGCCTCTTTCTGCGGAAAGGGGCATTTTTTATTGTTCTTCTTTTCTTTATGTCATATTCTCTGTTATGTTATCCTGTGTTATCGATACGTTAATCTATCTGAAACATATTACGAATATTTCGTAAGTACAATAATTTTAGTAACTTGCGCTTTATAAACGACACACTAAAATTACAATTTATGAAACGGATACTTCTACTACTCCTGCTCTGTTCCACCACCCTATTAATGGCACAGCAGACTGACCCTATCCAAGAGGCTATGGCAAGTTACGACTACGAAACGGCACTCTCGCTCATTGCACAAAAAAAGCCCGCCACTCCCCTATTGCTACAGAAAGGCAAAGCCCTGCGTAGCCTTGGACTGAACGCGGAAGCACTTTCCACCTATCAGGAAATCATAGGCAAGGATAGCACTAACACTCGCGCACTGATTGAGGCCGCCGAATGTTGCCGCACCCTTGCCAAATATAAGCAAGCATCAGCATATTATGAAAAAGTGCTCGACCTCACTCCGGAGAATAAATATGTACGCATACAGTATATCAACCTGCTTCTCGCCCAACAAAAGTTCCGCGAAGCATTGGGTGAAAGCAGCCTAATGACAGAAAAAGACAGTTCTGCTATCGCCCTGCATTTGCAAGCACAGAGTTTCGAAGGTATGAATGAACTTCTGCCTGCCGCGGGTTGCTACTACAATATTCAGGAAAAATATCCCGCCGACTATCTTGCCGCCGCCAAATTAGGGGCAATCAATATAGCAGCCTCTTACTATGACGAAGCAATAGAAGCAACAGAGAAATACCGGAAGATTGATACCACCAACATTGCCGTCAATCGCCAGAATGCTTTGGCGTACTGTCTAAAACAGGATTATCCAACCGCAATCCGCCGTTATCAGTACCTGGTAAACCAGGGAGACAGTACCTTCCATACCTGTTACTATCTCGGTATCAGTTATTATGCCATTGAAAGATATTATGAAGCACATGATTTTCTGGAAGCTGCCCGGAAATATGATCCGGAGAATGTAAACCTCCTCTATTACCTCGGACGTTCCTGTGCCAAGACTTCATGGAAGAAACAAGGAGTAGAGTATCTGGAACAAGCTATCAATTTGTCAATACCGAAAGACAGCAGCATGGTACGCCTTTATATAGGCATGACTGACTGTTATAAAATGGCGCAAATGTATAAAGAACAATTAGCGTCTATAAAAGAACGGTATCAGAAATACGACAGACAAAATCATAAATTACTATATGACATGGCACATCTTTCCTTTTTCGCCTTAAAAGACAGAAAAAGCACAGAACGCTACCTGGAAGCATTTCTAAAAACACGTCCCAAAGATGAGAAAGCAGAACAGGCAAAACTGAATGAAAAGGGAGAACTCGTTTTAGGAATAACCAATTATTATAACGCTGCTGACAACTGGCTGAAAGACCTGAAAAGCAAACAGAAAATAGAGGATTTCTTTCAGAATGGAAATCCTGAGACTACAAAGAAAGAATAAAATCAGCGTTTTACCGCTAACTAAAAAGGCTGCCACCGTCAACCGGAAGCAGCCTTTCTCTTTATTTATGAAATAATCCGAAGATTACTGTGCCAACTTGTTGTCAGAACCGAGCACGTTAAGGATTTTGTGCTTATACAGTTTTTCCATGTTGTCGCGAGCCGGACCAAGATACTTACGTGGGTCAAATTCTGCCGGTTTTTCAGCAAAAGTCTTGCGGATAGCAGCAGTCATAGCCAGACGAGAGTCTGAGTCGATGTTGATTTTGCAAACTGCAGACTTAGCAGCCTTACGCAATTCTTCTTCAGGGATACCAATAGCAGCTTTCAAAGCACCACCGTATTTGTTGATCGTTTCAACTTCTTCTTCAGGAACTGAAGATGAACCGTGAAGAACGATAGGGAATCCCGGAAGTTTTTCCATAACAGCATCCAATACTTCGAAAGCCAACGGAGGAGGAACCATACGACCAGTAGCCGGATCGATGTGACACTGTTCCGGAGTAAATTTGTAAGCACCATGAGAAGTACCGATTGAGATAGCCAAAGAGTCGCAACCAGTGCGAGTAGCGAAATCAATTACTTCTTCAGGGTCAGTATATGTGTGGTGATCAGAAGAAACTTCGTCTTCAACACCTGCCAATACGCCAAGTTCGCCTTCTACAGTTACATCAAACTGGTGAGCGTAATCAACTACCTTCTTAGTCAGTGCTACGTTTTCTTCGTAAGGAAGATGAGAACCGTCAATCATCACTGAAGAAAAACCTGAGTCGATGCAAGATTTACAAGTTTCAAAAGTATCTCCGTGGTCAAGATGAAGAACGATTTCGGGATGTGCACAGCCTAATTCTTTAGCATATTCTACAGCACCCTGAGCCATGTAACGCAACAAAGTAGCGTTAGCATACTGACGAGCACCTTTAGAAACCTGAAGAATCACAGGAGATTTAGTTTCAACAGCAGCCTTGATGATAGCCTGCATCTGTTCCATATTGTTGAAGTTGAATGCTGGGATAGCATATCCACCTTTGATAGCCTTAGCAAACATTTCTTTTGTGTTTACCAATCCTAAATCTTTGTAATTTACCATTTTGTTTAAAGTTTATTGTTAGTGAATAAAAATTCTACGCAAAAGTAAGCATTATCCCCCGAATAACGAACATCGGAAAGGAAAATATAGCAGAAAAAGGTTTAAATAGAACCGTATTTTTTTAGCAGGAAGACACAATGACATTATATTGTAATGTCGAGCTAGCAATCAGTTTAATTTATCGTCATAGCATCAGAACAAGTTCAGTGCCCCCAAACAATACACAGTAAATCAGTAATTCGAAGCTATATATTATAAATTTTAAAAGAATTCTTTTTCTATTTCATATAAAAGCATTATCTTTGCGCTCTGAAAATGACCATTACACTATTTCTTACCAAAATAGTAACAGAATATAAATTAAAAAACAGATACTGAAATGAAAAAAGGCCTTCATCCAGAATCATACCGTCCGGTAGTATTTAAAGATATGTCAAATGGTGACATGTTTTTATCTAAATCAACTGTAGCAACTAAAGAAACCATCGAATTCGAAGGTGAAACTTATCCGTTGCTGAAGATTGAAATCTCAAACACTTCTCACCCGTTCTATACTGGTAAATCTACATTGGTAGACACTGCAGGACGTGTTGATAAGTTCATGAGCCGTTACGGTGACCGTAAGAAGAAATAATTAGTCTTTCTTGTAAGATGAAAAAGAGGAGATTCCGAAAGGAATTTCCTCTTTTTCGTTTTGAGACATTACACTGGCAACAATATATCCGGAAGTTTTCAGGACTATCAGCCGAAAAATAAATAAAAGAAAAATGTCCGGATTCCGTTTATTACAAAATAAAGGAAGTACCTTTACAGAATTAATAAACAAAAATGGAAATAACTAACTTAAAACAAATGACAAAGGAGGAAGTTTTTAACCTTATCAGACAACGCCTTTCTTTTGGTGACGAATTGCAGCAACAATTAAGGCATGTGGACAAAGACAAATTTATGAAAGAGCATCGCAGATTCGAAATGTCGGGATTCGAAACCCAAACAGGATGGTGTACTGTTTTTAACAATGACATTTTAAATAAATTTGCCGACTTGGGCATTTATAACTATACTTCTTATCTTTTTCTTGACTTTTATATGGGTGTGCCAACCGTTTACCTCAAGTATTTCTCCGAAGATGAGAATTTGGAATACACTCTCGACGGATATACAACAACAGAAATCATATTTACGATTTTTGAATTGACTATCTTCTCAGGAAAACCGACAAGAAGACGGAAATAAAAATACTATTTTCATATCAGCTCCCCCCTTTCAGCCTGTCTCTAGAGAACACATGAACTCTCCCCAAAACAGAGGCTCTGTTTGATGTAAACAGACGCTCCAACTGCCACAAACAGACACTCTATTTTCCTCAAACAGAGCCTCTATTTTACCGCACTCCCCAATAAAACAAATTAAGAATCCAACTCGTAGCGACAATCAACGAAAAGCACACAAATCCTGAACATAAACACTTGTAAGTTGTTTACTCTCTTTAAAAAAGAGAAACGAATCAACGCAAAAACTCTAAACATCAGTGTGCTGTATGAAAAAGAAATATGGATTTATGCTCGCAGTAGCCGTCCTATTAGCGGGCTGCGGACAAAAAAAAGAAACGAGTGTTATAACGGCCCGTCCGGTGAAAACCACGATTGTAGAGTCAAGATCGATCATCAGAAAAGATTTTTCGGGAATTGTAGAAGCCGTGGAGTATGTGAAGCTGGCATTCCAGGTCAGCGGACAAATCATCAACCTGCCTGTCATAGAAGGCGAGAAAGTAAAGAAGGGACAATTGATTGCAGCTATCGACCCCAGGGACATCGCCCTGCAATATGCCGCTACCAAATCGGCGTATGAGACGGCTGCCGCACAAGTGGAACGCAATAAGCGCCTCCTCTCCCGCCAAGCCATATCGGTTCAGGAATATGAAATCAGCCTGGCTAATTACCAGAAAGCGAAATCAGAATATGAGTTATCCGTCAATAATATGCGCGACACTAAATTGACGGCTCCCTTCGACGGTTCCATCGAAAAACGTCTTGTGGAAAATTATCAGCGTGTCAACTCGGGTGAAGGTATCGTGCAGTTGGTCAATACACACAATCTGCGCATCAAGTTTACAATTCCCGACGCTTACCTTTACCTGCTCCGCACCAAAGACCCGCGTTTTCTAGTAGAGTTCGACACATTCAAAGGACATGTTTTCCAGGCAAAGCTTGAAGAATATCTTGATATCTCGACAGACGGAACGGGGATTCCGGTCAGTATTACTATTGATGACCCGTCTTTCGACCGGGATTTATATGCAGTGAAACCGGGATTTACGTGCAGTATCCGTTTCACGGCAGATGTAGGACCGTTGGTACAGGATAGTTGGACAATTATCCCGTTAAGCGCCGTGTTCGGTGAAAGCGAAGGAAAGAAGATGTACGTCTGGGTGGTGGAAGACAACAAGGTACACAAACGAGAAGTGACTGTTAACGCACCTACCGGAGAAGCACAGGTACTTATCTCCAAAGGGTTGAAACCGGAAGAGAAAATTGTTATTGCCGGAGTATATCAGTTAGTAGAAGGGGAAAACGTAAAAGATATAGAGAAATGAACTTAGCCAAATATTCATTAGACAACACGAAGATTATCTATTTCTTTCTTGCTGTGTTGCTTATCGGAGGGATTTCTTCCTTCGGAAAGCTAGGGAAGAAAGAAGATGCTCCCTTCGTCATCAAGTCAGCGGTTATCATGACCCGTTATCCGGGAGCCGAGCCGGCAGAAGTGGAACGTCTGATAACAGAGCCTATCTCTCGCGAGATACAAAGTATGAGTGGTGTGTACAAGATTAAATCGGAATCTATGTACGGGCTTTCCAAAATCACATTTGAATTGCAACCGTCACTATCGGCAAGTTCCATTCCGCAAAAGTGGGACGAGCTACGTAGGAAGGTACTCAATATACAACCGCAGTTGCCGAGTGGTGCATCTACGCCGACTGTGTCGGACGATTTCGGCGATGTATTCGGTATCTATTACGGTCTGACGGCCGATGATGGTTTCTCCTACGACGAGATGCGAAACTGGGCGGAACGGATTAAAACACAAGTCGTCACTGCCGACGGTGTGATGAAAGTGGCACTGTTCGGAGTACAGACAGAGGTAGTAAATATCTTCATCTCGACCAATAAACTGGTAGGCATGGGCATCGACCCGAAACAGCTCGCCAGCCTGCTGCAATCACAAAACCAGATTATCAACACCGGAGAAATCCGCGCAGGGGAACAACAGCTACGGGTAACTGCTAATGGTATGTATACGACCATAGATGATATCCGCAATCAGGTTATCACCACGAAAGCGGGACAGGTAAAGTTGGGAGATATTGCCGTTATCGAAAAGGGCTATCTCGATCCTCCTTCCAATATCATGCACGTAAACGGAAAACGTGCTATCGGTATCGGTGTCTCTACCGACCCGCAACGAGACGTAGTGCAGACAGGTGAAAACGTAAAAGCAAAACTGAGTGAACTACTCCCGCTTATGCCCGTAGGACTGGAATTGCAAAGTCTTTATCTGGAAAACGAAATAGCCAACGAAGCCAATAACGGATTTATCATCAATCTGATTGAGTCCATCTTAATTGTAATTGTGATTATCATGCTGGTAATGGGACTTCGTGCCGGTGTCTTGATTGGCTCATCGCTGATATTTTCTATCGGAGGTACACTACTTATCATGTCTTTCTTTGGTGTCGGACTGAATCGTACATCGCTGGCGGGATTCATTATCGCAATGGGTATGCTGGTAGACAATGCCATTGTGGTGACGGATAATGCACAGATTGCCATTGCTCGTGGAGTAAACAGGCGAAAGGCATTGATAGACGGTGCCACAGGACCGCAATGGGGATTACTCGGAGCCACTTTCATTGCTATCTGTTCATTCCTGCCACTTTATCTGGCCCCGTCTTCGGTAGCGGAAATCGTGAAGCCGTTGTTTGTGGTACTCGCCATTTCACTGGGATTGAGTTGGATACTTGCATTGACACAGACGACCGTATTCGGTAATTTTATCCTGAAAGCCAAAGCGAACGGCGATGCAAAAGACCCATATGACAAGCCTTTCTATCATAAGTTTGCTTCTATTCTCCGGACGCTGATCCGCCGCAAGGTGTTGACGCTGGGTTCTATGGTAGCACTTTTCATCATCTCACTCGTCATCATGGGGACGATGCCACAAAACTTTTTCCCTTCTTTGGACAAACCTTATTTCCGTGCGGACGTATTCTACCCGGACGGGTATAGTATCAACGATGTGGTGAAAGAAATGAAATCGGTGGAAGAACATTTGGTGCAACAGCCGGAAGTAAAGAAAGTATCAATTACTTTCGGAAGCACACCATTGAGATATTATCTGGCATCTACTTCAGTAGGACCGAAACCGAACTTCGCCAATGTACTGGTAGAACTGACGGACAGCAAATATACGAAGGAATATGAGGAGAATTTCGACGGATATATGAAAAGGAATTATCCGAATGCGATTACCCGGACGAGCCTGTTCAAACTATCCCCTGCCGTAGACGCTGCTATTGAGATCGGTTTTATAGGGCCGAATACAGATACGCTTGTGGCACTAACCAACCAAGCGTTGGAGATTATGCACCGGAATCCGGATTTGATTAATATCCGCAATTCGTGGGGGAACAAAATTCCGGTATGGAAACCTGTGTATAGTCCGGAACGTGCACAACCGTTGGGAGTATCCCGACAGGGAATGGCACAAAGTATCCAGATTGGTACAACGGGAATGACGTTGGGAGAATACCGTCAGGGCGATCAGGTGCTCCCTATTCTGCTAAAGGATAATACGGTGGATTCGTTCCGTATCAATGACTTACGCACGCTTCCGGTGTTCGGCACGGGAAACGAGACAACAAGCCTGGAACAAGTAGTGTCGGATTTTGATTTTCAATACCGGTTCTCTAATGTGAAAGATTACAACCGACAAATGGTGATGATGGCGCAATGTGACCCGCGCCGCGGAGTAAATGCGATTGCAGCCTTCAACCAAGTGTGGTCGCAGGTACAAAAGGAGATTAAAGTTCCGGAAGGATATACGATGAAATATTTCGGAGAGCAGGAAAGCCAGGTAGAATCCAACGAAGCATTAGCCAAGAATCTTCCGTTGACGTTCTTTTTGATGTTTGTTACGCTACTGTTCCTATTCAAGACATATCGTAAACCGACAGTGATTTTGCTGATGTTACCGTTGATATTCATCGGTATCGTGTTAGGATTGCTATTACTTGGCAAATCATTCGACTTTTTCTCTATCCTCGGATTACTCGGATTAATCGGCATGAATATCAAGAATGCAATCGTACTTGTGGAACAGATTGATTTGGAAGCTAAGATGGGAAAGAAGCCGCTTGATGCGGTGGTTAGTGCCACAACGAGCCGTATCGTTCCTGTAGCAATGGCATCGGGGACAACGATTCTGGGTATGTTGCCGTTGCTGTTCGATGCGATGTTCGGCGGAATGGCAGCCACTATCATGGGAGGTTTGCTGGTAGCTTCGATACTGACACTGTTTGTGTTGCCGGTGGCTTATTGTGCCATTCAACGGATTAAGGATTAAATGGGAATTTACTATTTATAATGGATAAAATGAAAACTCAATTTATAATTATATCACTGTTGCTTCTCGGCTTCACTGCCCGGGCGCAACAACCTTATCTCAGCCGGGAAGCCTATCGCGACAAAGTGGAGGCTTACAGCCAGATATTGAAACAACAAAAACTAAAGACAATGGCAAGTGCGGAAGCACGAAAGATAGCTCATACGGGATTCTTACCCAAAATAGACGTAAATGCGGACGGTACTCTGAATATGAGCGACCTAAAAGCATGGAACGAACCGCTGGGAGAATACCGGAACCACACTTATCAAGGGGTGTTTGTCGTCTCTCAACCTCTCTATACAGGTGGTACCCTTAACGCTCAACATAAGATTGCGAAAGCGGATGAGAAGCTGAATCAACTGAACGAGGAACTAACTTTGGACCAGATTCATTATCAGAGCGATGCTGTTTATTGGAATGCCTCCGCTTCACAAGCTATGTTACAGTCAGCAGACAAATATCAAAGCATTGTCAAACAGCAATATAACATCATTCAGGACCGTTTTAACGATGGAATGATTAGCCGTACAGACTTACTGATGATTTCCACCCGCTTAAAAGAAGCTGAACTACAATATATCAAGGCCCGTCAGAATTATACGTTAGCACTGCAAAAGTTGAATATCCTCATGGGTATGGAACCTAATGCTCCCGTAGACAGTCTTTCTTCGATTGACACAGCTTTTACCCCCGTACAGATTCTGTCGTTGGAAAATGTATTGCAACGGCGCGCTGATTACGAAAGTACGCAAGTAAATATCATGAAAAGTCAAGCGCAACGTAAAGCCGCTCTCAGCCAGTTTAACCCTCAACTAAATATGTATTTTAGCGGCGGCTGGGCAACGGGAACGCCTAACCTTGGATATGACGTATCTTTCAATCCTATTGTCGGCATTAATCTGAATATTCCTATTTTCCACTGGGGAGCCCGTTTCAAAACAAACCGCCAGCAGAAAGCATACATCGGAATACAGAAACTGCAACAAAGTTATATAACGGATAATATCAACGAAGAATTGTCCGGTGCATTAACTAAACTGACGGAAACGGAATATCAGGTGAAAACTGCAACAGAGAACATGAATCTGGCTAATGAAAATCTTGATTTAGTTACCTTCTCTTATAATGAAGGTAAAGCAAGTATGGTGGATGTTCTCTCGGCGCAGTTATCGTGGACACAGGCACACACAAATCTAATTAACGCATATTTGTCGGAGAAAATGGCGATAGCTGAATATAGAAAGGTTATCAGTGAATAAATAGTCTGAAAACAGTATTGTAAACAATAGAAAGCAAATCAAAAAAGTAAATCCGGAGATACGAGCATAACTCTGCCCATATCTCCGGATTCTTATCTCTAAGCCGGTTGTTCTTTTATTATGCAAGGAAGGAAATCAACACACCCGCAGCCACGGCAGAACCGATTACTCCGGAGATGTTACTTGCCATACAATACTGCAAGACGTGATTCTTGGAGTCGTACTTCAAAGCAATCTCATTCGCCACACGGCTTGCCATTGGAACAGCACTCAATCCGGTTGCACCAATAAGAGGATTGATCTTCTTTTTGGAAAAGAGATTCACCAGTTTCACAAACAAAATACCACCTGTAATAGAAAGGGCGAATGCAAGGAAACCACCTATAACGATACCGATTGTTGTCCAGTTCAGGAAAGCTTCTGTAGTCATTGTAGCACCCACTGATAATCCTAAGAAGATAGTGGCGGCATTCATGATACTATTGGAAGCTGCATCGAACAAACGGAAAGTATTACTTCCGATCTCTTTCACCAGGTTACCGAACATCAACATACCAATCAAAGGTACTGCACTCGGCACGAAAAGCGCTACAACCGTAGTTACTACAATCGGGAAAATTATCTTCAATACACGCAAATTCTTAATTTCGGTCTTTGAAGGATATTTCTTCTCCTGCTCTTTCATATTGATACTCAACTCTTTCTTAGAACAAAGAAGTTTCACCACCAACGGAATAATCACCGGAACCAATGCCATATAAGAATAAGCGGCAATAGCAATCGGGCCCAACAGATGAGGAGCCAGTTTGATCGTTGTGAAGATAGCCGTAGGGCCATCCGCACCACCGATGATACCGAGAGAAGCTGCTTCTTTCGGAGTGAATCCCATTAAGATAGATACCAACAGTACGGTAAAGATACCGAGTTGTGCGGCAGCACCGAAAATAGAAAGACGCAGATTACGCAACATCGGCCCGAAGTCCGTTAATGCACCGACACCCATAAAGATAATCGGAGGCAAGAAGCCGGTTTTAATCAACATATAATAAATGAAGTTCATCAGTCCCAATTCATGGGCAATGTCATGCAAAGGCATTTCCCAAATGTTCTTCATCACTCCGTTTATCATTACCATGCCATTCTCGTCTGCCTGAATCACTCCCATATCACCACCGGGAAAGTTGGCAAGCAACACACCGAAAGCGATAGGGACAAGCAACAACGGTTCGTACTGTTTCTTGATACCCAGATAAAGCAGGACAAACGCGATAGCATACATTATCAGGAACTGCGGTTCGGCAATGATATTACTGAACGCAGTCATCTCATATAAGTTCTCAAATATCTCGTTCATTATCCTATCTTCATTAATACATCATCTTCTGAAACAGTGTCTCCCGGGTTAGCGCAGATAGCAGTAATTGTACCACCAAATTCTGCACGAATGGCGTTATAAGTTTTCATTGCTTCCACATAGCACAGCACATCACCTTCTTTCACCACGTCACCTACTTTCATAGCAGTTTCCTGCGCATTCTTCACTAAAAAGAATTTACCCTCAAGCGGAGAAAGAACATCCTGTCCCTCTCCTGCCGGTGCGGCAGCGGCAGCAGGTGTAGCAGGAAGTTCGGCATCGCCATAAGCTACGGTCACACGGTAAGCCTGTCCGTCTACCTGTACAGTCAATGTCTTTGGTTTTGCATCTTCTTCAGGAGACTTATCTTTCTCTGCACGGCGTTTTGCAACGTCTTCCAAGAAGTCCTCTTTCGCTTTTCCACTCTTATAAGCTTCGTATTGAGCCGGATGCATGGCGTACTCGAAGAGTTCCTCGTCATCTTCGCCCACTTCCCACTTATTTTCTTTCATCAACTTGCGGTACTTGTCGAGAGAATCCGGATAGTTGTCCTGCGGATTTCCTTCGAAGAATTTGCGACCTTCGCGCTCGGCCTTTTCGATGATTTCGGGAGCAAGTTTGCCCGGCAAACGTCCGGCTTTCCCCAGAATCATATCCCAAATATCATCGGCAATCATTCCCCAACGGTCTTTGCCTTTCTCCATAGCCATCACATTCATCATGGCAAGGTTCTTCACATACTGGCTGAACGGAGTCACCAACGGAGGATAACCGACACGAGGCCATACATAGGCAACTTCGTCGAACAACTTAATCAGAAGCTGGTCTTGCGTCATAAACGGCAGATTATGCTTTGCCTTATATTTGTTGATAGATTCCAGATTCGTTTCGAGGTCTGCCATTAAACTACCCATCATACCGCCGGGAAGTCCGGGAGCGATAAGCAGAGAATTCATCAGACGGTTTTTCGGGCTGATGTACAATCCGAGGAAATCGTCCATAAACTCTTGAATCATGCCACGCACCTTCATATAGGCTTCCATATTGATTTCCGGCACCTGATAACCGGCATCCTTCAGCATAGCCTGAACACTCAGCAGGTCGGCATGTCCTGTACCCCATGAAAGTGGTTCCATACCTACGTCAATATAATCACAACCGGCTTCGCATACCTCAAGAATACTTGCCATATTAAATCCAGGACCTGCATGACTATGATACTGTACAGGTATTTCGGGATGTGCCGCTTTGATATTCGCCACAATCTTGCCCAATGAAACGGGGCGACCGATGCCTGCCATATCTTTGATACAAATCTCGTCCGCCCCCAATTTGATAAGTTCCAACGCCATATTGGTGTAGTACTCTACAGTATGAATGGGCGAATGAGTGATACAAAGCGAGCATTGTGAAATCATTCCTGCCTCTTTGGCGTATGTAATAGAAGGAGCAATGTTGCGTACATCATTCAATCCGCAGAATGTACGGGTGATATCTGTACCTTGCGCTTTCTTCACTTTGTAGAACAATTTGCGGACATCCGCCGGAACGGGGCTCATCCGGAGTCCGTTCAGTGCGCGGTCGAGCATATGGGTTTGAATGCCTGCTTCGTGAAATGGCTTTGTCCATTCGCGCACGGCTCTATTCGGGTTTTCGCCAAACAATAAATTTACCTGTTCAAAACCTCCGCCATTAGTTTCTACACGGGCAAAACAGCCCATTTCAATAATGGCAGGAGCTACCTTCACGAGTTGGTCTACACGAGGTACATATTTTCCGGCTGACTGCCACATATCTCGGAATACCAAACTAAACTTTACTTCTCTTTTCATGTCTTTCAATGATAATGATATACTTGATTAATTATAACTTTTCTACTTTGGTGACCTTTCCCTTACCTTGTGTCACAACATTCACGGCCGCAGTAATGGCAGCCAAGATATTCCCCGGAATAGGCGCAGGACCTCTCGGCGTTTCCTGTTTGGCAGGAGCCACTTCTTCGGGAGCATACTTGTTGACTAAAGTAATCAGCAATTTACCTAAATAAATCACAATCAGCAGAATAACAAATACGGTAGCCATTCCGACCACCATCAGCAGAATCGCTGTTTCGATATTTTCCATATAATAAACTATTAGTAATTTAAGCCGTTTGTCTAAAAAGCGTCCGAAAATACCATTTTTTTATTATAAAATTAATTAAGAAAGGGATAATAAAGTATAAAACCGCAAGTTTGGGATAGGATTGACAACAAAATGTCCTCGGCATATAAAAGCAAATGGTATGAGAGAAACTCCCTCCTGCTTCTCTCACACCTTGGATAAAACAATTATTAAATAAATGCACTGACTGATAACAACCCGGTTTAGCCCTACTTCTGGTTTCATACCTTCTTAACCTATCAAACTACCAGAAGAAAACCGGTCACAACATAAATACAACATTCTGGCCTCATCGGCTTTCTAAAAAAATTAGTGTCAGACTGGGTTGTAAACCTTCTAAAATTCAACCCAGCCTTTTTAGTCGGAAAACTAAGCTAATTCAACAACTATAACTTCCGGCGAGGGAACCATTTCCGACTCACTATTTTTGGTAGTTACTCATTCTGCTACCAAAATCTATTGTTTGTTTTGACTTTTTTCATGTTAGTCTCACAGCAACTCAAATTCTTTTCTAATCTTAATCTTACTATTCATAGAGTACTTATATTAGGAAGAGAAGCCTTTACTCCATTTTTACCAAGAAAAAACGAAAAAAAATCGATTTAAATAAAAAAGAGGCTGAATTCAGCCTCTTTTTTATTCTAAAATAATTTCTTTCTCTCGAAGTTGATAACCGATTCCGGAAGAACCGAAGACATTTTCCAACGTCGCATTCAAGTCTCTAGTCAGAACCGTTCCACTATAAGTCAGCCCTTCACATTTCTCATGCCCGATAACTGTCAATTTGAATATTTGTTCGATATCCGCCACTACATTAATCAGCGGGTCGTCTTCATAGCCCAGAACTTCCGGGTATTCGGCTTCCGGTGTTGGTACCTTTCTTTCCACAGGTACTATCTTAGTTTCGTCACACCGAACACTCTGTCCTGCAGTCAATGTCCGTTGTCCCACCGGCGTCGCAACTTTCACGCTGCCCTCTTCACAGTTTACAAGCATTTTCTTTCCTTGTTGTACCACCAGGAATTTGGTTCCGAGCACTGAAACGTCTCCGGCTTCGGTCTGAACCGTAAAAGTCTTTCCGGGAGTCACTTTAAACAAAGCTTTTCCCAATAGTTGAAGTTTACGTTCCCAAAACCATGTGACGCGATTATAAGACAGAGAAGAGTTTCCCATCAGCTTTACTTTACTGCCATCCGGCAGTTCATAATCCATTGCCGTAGTTTCCGTTACTAGTTTTTCCTCTGAGAAATAGTAACCACCTATTCCCAAAAGAACAATAAACATAGCCACTATTCCCCAATACAGGGCTGCCGACCTTTCACCTCCCCGTTTCCGTTGGCGGCTTACAGTAATCCGACGACTTTCTTCACGATGCAACCTCAACTTCTCAGCAATCTTCGCCTTACGGGAAAACAACTCGCCTTTCAGAGGAAGCTTACCTTCTTCGATATATTTTTCTAAAAGTTCCGTATTATCCTCCATGCCTCACATCAATTAAAAATCCATAAATTAGCTCCCACCGCAAGCAGGAAAGTTTTACTCAACTGCTCTCTTAACCTGGATATTGCCGTGTGAGTCGTGTTATATACGGTACGGGAAGTCAATCCCATTACCTGCGCAATCTCATCTGAACTCATCTTCTTATAATACTTCAGATATAACACTTCCCGCTGTTGCTTCGTCAGGTTATTAATTTCTCTCTGCAAGACTTTTAATTGTTCTCTTTCTAATTCAGAGCGGATAATCGCCGTTTCAATGTCGATTTCGAGATCAAACTTATATTCATTCGTATCTACATCGTCCAACGATCTGAATATACCACCATTCTCTTTCTTCAATTCATTGACTATGATATGTCTCAACGACACACACAGATAGGCAGATATAGATTGAGGCACAGCACAGGTTTCTCTTTTTTCAAAGATATATACGAACAACGTCTGTATCGCATCTGTGACCAAATCATCATCACCGGCTATCTTCATGCCATATCCATACAGCAAATCTGCATATTGCTCATAAAGCTGCCGGAATGCTCCTTCATCCCCCCGCTGAATCTTACTCCAGAATAATGTATTCATTTCCCTCCCCTCTCATTTATATGAGATATATTTCTTTCGTTTTTACCCTTTCTTTTAGTTAAATTCTATAAAACAGCGATTAAAATTCACTTGTAAAATGGAATTTTATGTGTTTAAAATCCATTTGAGCCATTTGAAGTACATAACCGGAGTCGGCAAGGAACACATCGCGTCCCTCTCTATCCTTTGCCATATACTGATATTTACGTTTCTTGAAAGCTTCCAACTCTGCCGGATCATCACTTTCCACCCAACAAGCCTTATACAGACTTACCGGCTCCCAACGACAAGATGCATTATACTCGTTCAACAAACGATACTGAATTACCTCAAACTGCAACTGTCCCACCGTACCGATAATCTTACGTCCATTGAACTGATTGACAAACAACTGTGCCACACCTTCGTCCATCAACTGGTCGATACCTTTCGCCAACTGCTTCTGTTTCATCGGATCTGCGTTCTCAATGTACTTGAACATCTCCGGTGAGAAACTGGGTAAGCCACGGAAATGCAATATCTCACCTTCCGTCAGCGTATCGCCAATCTTGAAAGTACCGTTATCCGGCAAACCGATAATATCGCCGGCATAGGCCTCATCAATCGTTGTTTTACGCTGTGCCATAAACTGAGTAGGCGACGAAAAGCGCATCGTCTTCCCGTGGCGGACGTGCTGATAAGGTGCATTGCGCACAAACTTACCGGAACAAATCTTACAGAAAGCAACACATGAACGGTGGTTCGGATCGATATTGGCTGTAATCTTGAAGATAAATCCGGTGAACTTAGGTTCGTCCGGTTTTACTTCACGTTCTTCCGCTTGTACAGGACGAGGGCTCGGAGCAATCTCCACAAAGCAGTTTAACAGTTCCTGCACACCAAAGTTATTCAGTGCAGAACCGAAGAATACCGGTGCGCAATCTCCTGCCAAATAAGACTCGACATCAAGTTCGGGATAAACGCCTTCAATCAGTTCTAGATCACCACGCAATTTGTCTGCCAACGGCTTTCCAATCTGCTGATCCAGTTCCTCCGTATGTATATCGACTTCCACCTTTTCCGTCACCATTTGTTTAGACGGTTGATACAAGTCCAATTTCTGCTCATATATATTGTATACTCCCTTGAAACGTGCTCCCTGCTCAATCGGCCAGGACAAAGGACGTACCTGAATCATCAGTTCTTCCTCCAGTTCATCCAGCAAGTCGAAAGGATCTTTACCTTCACGGTCCATCTTATTAACGAAAATAATTACCGGAGTCTTTCTCATGCGGCACACTTCCATCAATTTCCGTGTCTGGGTTTCCACACCTTTCGCACCGTCGACCACGATGATAACGCTATCTACCGCAGTCAGCGTACGATATGTATCTTCGGCAAAGTCCTGGTGACCCGGAGTATCAAGGATGTTAATCTTGTAATCCCGATAATCAAATTCCATTACAGAAGTCGTCACCGAGATACCACGCTGTTTCTCAATCTCCATCCAGTCGGATGTAGCCGTTTTCTTAATCTTATTACTTTTTACAGCACCCGCCACCTGAATCTGACCACCGAAAAGCAGCAGCTTTTCCGTCAATGATGTCTTACCCGCATCCGGATGCGCAATAATGGCGAACGTTCGCCGTCTCTGTATTTCTGTATTATCTGCCATATATATTATAAGGTGTCAATGCATCTTTTGAGGCTTTCCTCCCAATGAGGGATTTCGATGCCGAACGTTGTTTTTATCTTTGTCTTATCCAGTACGGAATATGCAGGACGGTTCGCCTTCGCCGGATATTCTGCCGTGTGCAGAGGTTTCACTTTACATGAAGTAATTCCTGCCAAGCGATGGATAGCCACCGTAAAATCATACCATGAGCAAACACCTTCATTGCTGAAATGATAGATGCCGCGAACTATACCTTTATTTATAATGGTATAGATAGCTTGAGCGAGGTCATTGGCATAAGTGGGCGTTCCGATCTGGTCGAAAACCACTCCCAGACTGTCACGTTCTTTCCCTAAACGAATCATTGTCTTTACGAAATTATTGCCGAAAGTGGAATAGAGCCATGCGGTACGGATAACTACCGCTTTCTCACAATAATTCATCACATCATATTCTCCTTCCAGCTTAGTAGTGCCATATACAGAATCCGGACAAGGGTCACAATCTTCCGTATAAGGAATGTGGGCAGTGCCGTCAAACACATAATCGGTAGAAACCTGTATCATTGCCGCACCATTAAATTGTGCAGCACTTGCCAACTCTTTCGCCGCTTCACAATTCAACTTATAGGCCAGTTCCGGGTTATCTTCCGCTTTATCTACCGCCGTGTAAGCTGCACAATTCACAATCAATTCTATTCTCTTTTCCGCAATATAAGCCCATACAGCTTGTTTATCACAGATGTCCAGTTCCTGCACATCTGTGAAATAATACGTATGTTGTGGATTCTCTTTTGCAAGTACTTGCATTTCGTTGCCAAGCTGACCGTCGGCACCCGTTACTAAAATTCTCATTTATTCATCAAGTTTTAATTCACCTTTACGGTCTTTATCATAATAGTTTGCCAGCATAGAAAGAAAACTACTGATAGCCTCTATCGCTTTCGCCGTCCCTTCACTGATCGGCTTCTTTTGCAAACGTAGTAAGAGCACACCGTACAACGCTTCAAAGCACGTTTCCAGTTCCGGTTCCTCCTTTTTCCCGTTCTTAGTCCGTAGCTCTACAATAAATGGCAATGCCTTGAAATAGGCAGCACTGTAAAAAGGGAATTTAGGAGAAGAAGATAAAGCATTATGCAACTCCGTCAGGTTGAGAATAACATTCTTATTGATCTGTAAATGTCCTTTCTCACGTACCCCTTCTTCACTCATCATCGTTATCAGATTGCCATACCACTCTCTCATGGCAGCACGCTGGTCCTCCGGATAACGGACAATCACATTAGTCTCCAGTTCTTCCGGTTCACAATGATTGGCACGGATGAGGTCTTCTTCCTGCCACATATATATAAGATATTCGGCAATGTTTCTCTCTTTCAGTTGTTGAGCTATTTGATTCATAATGTTATCTCCTAATAAATTGACTCTCCCAACAAAGTATAAATCAATCCAGCTACAGATACCAACATCACAATGCTTCCAATGACACGATTCAGTATCCAAATGCCACGCAGGTTGAACTTAGTACGTACCTTGTTCACAAAGTAAGTGATTCCGAGCCACCAAGTCAATGCGCCGGCAGCGATAGCAAAATATCCCGTTATCTCTTCAAAGACTAAAACGCCCTGTTGCACAAAGGCAAAACGGGCAAAAAGTCCGATGAACAGGAATATGATTAAAGGGTTAGAAAGAGTGACGAAAAATGCAGTTATAAAATTATGAAAATAAGATCCCTTATTGGACGAAGCCGGACGGATAGAATTTACCGGATTACTGCGAAAGGTATAAATTCCGAAAACAAGCAACATAACGCTGCCGAGCAATTGCAGATAAAAACTTCCTTTATTAATATAATCGGAAACGAAGCTCATGCCATAACCCGTAAGCAGAGCGTAAGCTATATCGCTCAAAGAGGCTCCCAGGCCTGTCACAAATCCGTACCAACGCCCCTTATTCAAAGTCCTTTGGATGCATAATACGCCCACCGGGCCGAGAGGTGCGGACACAACAACGCCAATAATAAAGCCTTTAACTAATATATCGAATATTGTCTCTATCTGAATCATTCCGCAAATATCGCACTTTTTTGTGATATGAGAATAGGATATTAACGTTTTTTCCAACGAATCATCCCTAATTCATGAAGCAGGAGAAATTTAAAATAAGACTTCGAAAACGCGGACAGCGCAAATTATTCCCTTTATCCCTAAAAGCTAAATCTTTGTACACAGAGAACTAGCAGCCCGTAGGTATTAATTTATTCGTCTGACAGCTGTCAGACGAATAAATGGTTGCAACATCAGGAACAGTTTTTAGGTATACAACAAATAAATCCATAAGAAACCGATATTAATTCATCGCAACGCAAAAATAAGTCGGCCCATAAAAAGGAAAGCCGACAAGATATTTATTTCCGTTTTATTTCTCACCACCAACGAATTTGCTTATCTTTGCACCACAGAAAAAGAGAAGAGTTTCTCCCGTAGAAACTTCAATCGTAAATCGTAAAATCGTAAAATCGTAAATATACAACATGATTCTTTTTTTCAGAACCCCTTCCAAGAGCGTGATTGCCGTAGAGAGCAATCATCAGCTCACCCCGGACGAAAGTAATAAACTCTGCTGGCTTTTTGGAGAAGCCGTGACGGAAAGTGAAGAAAACCTGAAAGGCTGTTTCGTC
This sequence comes from Bacteroides caccae, assembly GCF_002222615.2. Lineage (NCBI taxonomy): Bacteria > Pseudomonadati > Bacteroidota > Bacteroidia > Bacteroidales > Bacteroidaceae > Bacteroides > Bacteroides caccae. The sequence continues at coordinate 4,067,819 of NZ_CP022412.2, forward strand.
GGTCCACGCCGTGAAATGATTACTCCCTGGAGTACGAATGCAGTAGAAATCACCCAAAACATGGGACTCGAAGGTATCACCCGCATCGAGGAGTATTTTCCCGTAAAGGATGAAAACGCCGACCACGACCCGATGTTGCAACGCATGTACAAAGGACTCGACCAAAACGTATTCACTACCAACCGCCAACCGGAACCAATTATCTACATCGAAGACCTTGAGGACTACAACGAAAAAGAAGGCCTTGCTCTTTCAAAAGAAGAAATGGACTACTTGAAAAAAGTAGAAAACGATCTCGGACGCAAACTGACCGACTCCGAAGTTTTCGGTTTTGCACAAATCAACTCCGAGCACTGCCGTCACAAGATCTTCGGCGGAACGTTCATCATCGACGGTGTGGAACAGGAATCCTCCTTGTTTCAGATGATTAAAAAGACTACACAAGAAAATCCGAATAAAATCATTTCTGCTTATAAAGACAATGTAGCCTTTGCAGAAGGTCCGGTTGTTGAACAATTTGCTCCGGCAGACCACTCAAAACCTGATTTCTTCCAGATCAAGGACATCAAGAGTGTTATCTCGCTAAAAGCGGAAACTCACAATTTCCCGACAACCGTAGAGCCGTTCAACGGTGCTTCTACCGGTACAGGCGGTGAAATTCGTGACCGTATGGGTGGTGGTAAAGGTTCATGGCCGATTGCAGGTACTGCTGTCTACATGACTTCTTACCCACGCACAGACGAAGGCCGCGAATGGGAAGAAATCCTTCCGGTACGCAAATGGTTGTACCAGACTCCGGAACAGATTCTGATTAAGGCGTCCAATGGCGCTTCCGATTTCGGAAACAAGTTCGGCCAGCCGCTGATCTGCGGTTCGGTACTGACTTTCGAACATACAGAGAACAATGAGGTTTACGGCTATGACAAAGTTATCATGCTTGCCGGAGGTGTAGGCTACGGTACACAGCGCGACTGTCTGAAAGGCGCACCGGAAGCCGGAAACAAAGTAGTCGTTATCGGTGGTGACAACTACCGAATCGGACTTGGCGGCGGTTCCGTATCTTCAGTAGATACCGGTCGTTACAGTAGTGGTATCGAGTTGAACGCCGTGCAGCGTGCGAATGCAGAAATGCAGAAACGTGCCAACAACGTAGTCCGTGCCCTTTGTGAAGAAGATGTGAATCCGGTTGTTTCTATTCATGACCATGGTTCGGCAGGTCACGTCAACTGTCTGTCGGAATTGGTGGAAGAATGCGGCGGTCTGATCGACATGAGCAAGTTGCCTATCGGTGACAAAACGCTGTCTGCCAAAGAAATCATCGCCAATGAAAGCCAGGAACGTATGGGACTTCTTATCAAAGAAGAAGCTATCGAACATGTGCGCAAGATTGCAGAACGTGAACGTGCCCCGATGTACGTAGTCGGAGAAACGACAGGCGACCACCGCTTTGCTTTCCAACAAGCTGACGGTGTACGTCCGTTCGATCTTGCCGTAGAACAGATGTTCGGTTCATCTCCCAAGACATATATGATAGACAAAACCGTAGAACGTCATTATGAAATGCCGAAATACGAATTGTCTCAACTGCATGAATACCTGACCAATGTATTGCAGCTCGAAGCAGTGGCTTGCAAGGATTGGCTGACCAATAAAGTAGACCGTTCGGTAACAGGTAAAGTAGCCCGTCAGCAATGCCAAGGTGAACTTCAATTGCCGTTGAGCGACTGTGGTGTCGTAGCACTCGACTACCGTGGCGAGAAAGGTATCGCTACCTCTATCGGACACGCTCCGCAAGCAGCATTGGCCGATCCGGCTGCCGGTTCTATACTTTCTGTATCCGAAGCACTGACTAACCTTGTCTGGGCTCCTATGGCAGAGGGCATGGACAGCATCTCCCTGTCTGCCAACTGGATGTGGCCTTGCCGTTCACAGGAAGGTGAAGACGCTCGTCTCTACACTGCCGTGAAAGCATTGAGCGACTTCTGCTGCGCCCTGCAAATCAACGTTCCTACCGGAAAAGATTCTCTGTCTATGACGCAGAAGTATCCGAACGGCGAAAAAGTAATTTCTCCGGGAACAGTAATTGTATCGGCAGGCGGCGAAGTTTCCGACGTGAAGAAGGTTGTATCTCCGGTATTGGTAAACAACGAAAAAACAACTCTTTATCATATTGACTTCAGCTTCGACGAACTGAAGCTCGGCGGTTCCGCCTTTGCACAGTCATTGGGCAAAGTGGGTGACGATGTGCCTTGCGTACAAGACGCAGAGTATTTCCGCGATGCTTTCCTTGCCGTACAGGAACTTGTAAACAAAGGATTGATTCTTGCCGGACATGATATTTCTGCCGGTGGTCTGATCACTACATTGCTCGAAATGTGCTTCGCCAATGTGGAAGGCGGTATGGAAATCAGCCTCGACAAGATGAAGGAACAGGATATTGTCAAGATTCTGTTTGCAGAAAATCCGGGTATTGTTATCCAGGTCAGCGACAAGCACAAAGAAGAGGTGAAGAAGATTCTGGAAGACGCAGGCGTAGGCTACCTGAAGTTGGGTAAACCTACCGACGAACGCCACATCCTCGTATCCAAAGGAGACGCTACCTACCAATTCGGTATCGACTATATGCGTGATGTATGGTATTCTTCTTCTTACCTGCTCGACCGCAAACAGTCCATGAACGGTTGCGCCAAAAAACGTTTTGAAAACTACAAGATGCAGCCGGTTGAATTTGCTTTCATGCCAGAATTCAAAGGCAAACTTTCTCAATACGGTATTACTCCGGACCGTCGTACTCCGAGCGGTGTCCGCGCAGCTATCATCCGCGAAAAAGGAACGAACGGCGAACGCGAAATGGCTTATTCACTCTATTTGGCAGGTTTTGACGTGAAAGATGTGACAATGACCGACCTTATCAGCGGACGTGAAACACTGGAAGACGTAAACATGATCGTTTATTGCGGCGGTTTCTCCAACTCCGATGTACTTGGTTCAGCCAAAGGCTGGGCAGGCGGTTTCTTGTTCAACGAAAAGGCAAAAGAAGCACTCGATAAATTCTATGCTCGTGAAGATACATTGTCACTGGGTATCTGTAACGGTTGCCAGTTGATGATGGAGCTTGGACTTATCAATCCTGAACACAAAAAGAAAGGTAAGATGCTTCACAATGATTCCCATAAATTCGAGTCTACCTTTGTCGGCCTGACTATCCCTACCAACCGCAGCGTTATGTTCGGTTCATTGAGCGGTAGCAAACTAGGTATCTGGGTAGCTCACGGAGAAGGAAAATTCTCTCTGCCTTACGATGAAGACAAATATAATGTAGTGGCAAAATACAGCTATGACGAATATCCCGGAAACCCGAACGGTTCCGACTATTCTATCGCCGGACTTGCCAGCGCCGACGGTCGTCATCTGGCTATGATGCCTCACTTGGAACGCGCTATCTTCCCATGGCAGAACGGTTGTTATCCGGCAGACCGCAAAAACAGCGATCAGGTAACTCCGTGGATTGAAGCATTTGTCAATGCCCGCAAGTGGATTGAAGAAAAGGTGAGATAAATAATTGCTTTATATTTTTTAAGGCTGGTACTTCCCAAAAAGTACTAGCCTTTTAGTTTATCCCAATATTCCTACTACCTAAATTCGTTTATATACAACTAAAGTTCCACAAATAAGCACTAAATACAAATAGCTGAAAAAGCTCCTCATCCGCTTCAATTCAAGTACGACGTAATCCTTACTCCAAAATTTTGTAGTGTCGAAAAATCTTCTTAATTTTGTCAAACTTTCCCCCTCAGAACAAGATTCAATAACCCTTAAAAGTCCTATTTATATGAAAAAATGGATTTTTCTAATCTTATTGTTTCCTCTAACCTGTATCGCTCAGACGTACCAATATATTGGAGTGGAAGATGGGCTAAGCAACCGGCGAGTTTACTATATCCAGAAAGACAGAACCGGATATATGTGGTTCCTCACCCATGAAGGTATTGACAGATACAATGGAAAAGATTTCAAACGATACAAACTAATGGACGGTGACGTAGAGGTTAATTCGCTACTGAACCTCAATTGGCTATATATTGATAAGGAAGACGTATTATGGGAAATCGGGAAAAAAGGAAAGATATTCCGGTATGACCAGATCCACGACTGCTTCACACTCGTATATAAACTGCCCATAGAGAACTTCCGTGATTTGCCGGCTCCGGTAAGTTTCGCATGGCTCGATCAGAGCAAGCATATCTGGTTGTGTAATGAGGAAACTATCTTTATTTATAACACGGATACAGGAGAAGTCACTCACATAAAGAATGACATCAGTGAAGAAATCAATGACATCGAACAGATTGACGACACACATTACTTCATTGGCACGGAAATGGGAATCCACTATGCCAAGTTGGAAAACAACACACTGGAACTTATTCACTGCGACAAGCTGGAGAATGTGAAAGCACAAATACTCGATCTACATTTCGACACAAAGATTCGTAAATTGTTTATCGGAACTTTCCAACGGGGAGTGCTCATCTATGATATGTCGACCAAGTCCGTCACACAACCTCCACATAGTCTGAAAGATATCAGCATTACACGAATCAAGCCCTTAAACGCCAAAGAATTGTTGATAGCGTCAGATGGCGGCGGTGTGCATAAAATGAATGTTGAAACCTATCAGATGGAGCCTTACATTATTGCTGATTACAACAGTAATAACGGCATGAACGGCAACAGTATCAATGATCTTTATATAGATGAAGAAGAACGGATATGGTTGGCGAACTACCCTATCGGAATCACCGTACAGAATAATCGCTATTCCAGCTATAAATGGATCAAGCATTCTATCGGCAACAGACAGTCTTTGATAAACGACCAGGTTAATTCGATTATCGAAGACAGTGACGGTGACTTATGGTTCGGAACCAATAATGGAATCAGTCTCTTAAATTCCAAGACCGGACAATGGCGTTCCTTCCTCAGTTCTTTTGAGAAGAACCAGGATAGCAGAAGTCATATTTTCACTACCCTGTGCGAAGTGCTTCCCGGAGTTGTCTGGGCCGGCGGATACTTCTCCGGCATTTATCAGATAGACAAGAGATCTTCCAATGTCAGCTATTTTACTCCGGCTTCGTATGCATATGAGAACATACGCCCGGATAAGTATATACGTGATATACGTGATATCCGTAAAGACTCACAAGGAAATATCTGGAGCGGAGGATTTTATAATCTGAAACGTATCAATGTACACACTAAAAATATACAACTGTACCACGGACTGAACTCCATTACTGCAATTCTCGAACGCGATGCCAAAAGTATGTGGATAGGCAGTGCGACCGGATTGTTTTTATTGGATAAAGAATCGGGTAAATATGAACGTATCAAACTTCCCGTAGAATCAAACTATATATATTCTTTATACCAGACCAAGAAAGGATCGCTATATATAGGAACCAGTGGCTCCGGATTATTAATTTACGATCCTCACACCAAACTGTTCACTCATTATCATACGGGAAATTGCGCATTGATTTCCAACAATATCTATACCTTGCTTTCAGACGCTGACGAAGATATTTTGCTTAGCACGGAAAACGGTCTGACCAGCTTTTATCCTAACCAAAAAACATTTCACAACTGGACAAAAGAAATGGGACTTATGACCACACATTTCAATGCATTGTCCGGTACCCTGCGAAAGAACAATAACTTTATTTTCGGAAGTTCGAACGGGGCAGTAGAGTTCAATAAAGACATGAAACTGCCCAGAACCTATTCTTCCAAAATGATATTCAGCGATTTCAAACTGTTTTATCAAACGATCTACCCGGGAGACAAAAATTCCCCGCTAAAGGCAAGTATCAACAATACGAAAGAGCTGAAATTAAAATATAACCAGAATATTTTCTCGTTACAGGTTTCTTCTATCAACTATGACTATCCTTCTAATGTCCTTTATTCCTGGAAACTGGAAGGCTTTTACGAAGAATGGAGCAAACCGGGGACAGAAAACACAATCCGTTATACTAACCTCGCACCGGGAAAATATACGTTAAGGGTACGCGCTATCTCCAATGAGGACCAGCGTATTATGCTCGAAGAAAGGAGTATAGATATTATCATCGCCCAGCCTTTTTGGCTGACCGTTTGGGCAATGTTGCTCTATATCGTTATCCTTGTCTTTATCGCTGCTGTCTCATTACGTATTCTGATCCTAAGGAAACAACGTAAAGTGTCCGACGAAAAGATTCATTTCTTTATCAACACTGCACACGACATCCGTACTCCGTTGACGCTTATCAAAGCGCCACTGGAAGATCTTCGTGAAAAAGAAGAACTAAGCAAGGAAGGAATATCCAATATGAATACCGCATTACGGAATGTAAATGCCCTGCTACGTCTCACCACCAATCTAATAAACTTCGAGAGGGCGGACGTATATTCCTCCGAACTATATATTTCGGAACATGAACTGAACACATTTACAACCGAAATATACAATGCTTTCCAGCAGTACGCCAATATCAAACATATCAACTTCACCCACGAAAGTAATTTCAGGTATATGAATGTATGGTTTGATAAGGAAAAAATGGAATCAATCCTGAAAAACATAATCTCGAACGCCTTGAAGTACACTCCGGAAAACGGTAATGTACAGATTTTCGTGTCCGACAATACAGACTCGTGGAGCGTCGAAGTTAGGGATACAGGAATCGGAATTCCGGCCAGCGAACAGAAAAAACTGTTCAAGCTGCATTTCCGTGGCAGCAATGCAATCAACTCCAAAGTGACGGGTAGCGGGATCGGACTGATGCTTGTTTGGAAATTAGTGCGGCTGCATAAAGGTAAGATTAATTTGTCGAGTGTGGAAAATCAAGGTTCGGTTATCAAGGTATCTTTCCCGAAAGACAGCAAGCGTTTCCGTAAGGCACATCTGGCAACACTGAGCAAACAACGTCAGGAAAACAGAACCCTAAGCAATGTACCTGCTCCCTCACCCGAAATATACGAAAACGCACATAAGAAGTTGAACGGCGAACACCGGCGGATTCTGATTGTGGAGGATAACGATGAATTACGCAACTATCTGTTGCAGACATTATCAGAAGAATATACTGTACAAACGTGTTCCAACGGAAAAGAAGCGTTGACGATCATCCCCGAATACAAACCGGAGTTGGTTATCTCTGATATTATGATGCCGGAAATGCGGGGAGACGAATTATGCAAGGAACTCAAAAACAACATAGAGACATCGCACATTCCGGTTATCCTGCTGACAGCTCTGAATAATGAGAAAGATATCTTGTCCGGACTTAAAATCGGTGCCGACGAATACATCTTGAAACCGTTTAATATAGGTATATTAAAAGCGACTGTCGACAATCTGCTGACTAACCGTGCTCTTTTGCGCAGTAAGTATGCCAATCTGGAGCTGGATGATGAGGAAGAAGATGACGAATGCATCAACTGCTCACAGGACATTGACTGGAAGTTTATTGCCAACGTCAAAAAGCATATAAAAGACAATATAGATAACCCGGCCCTTACCGTAGATGTACTTTGCAACCTGGTAGGCATGAGCCGTACAAGTTTCTACAACAAACTCAGGGCATTGACCGACCAGGCTCCGGGAGATTATATCCGTCTGATCCGGTTGAAGTATGCCGTGCAGTTGTTGAAAGAGAACACACATAGCATAACAGAAATAGCAGAAATGACAGGATTCAGTGATGCGAAATACTTCCGTGAAGTATTCAAGAAGCATTTTAACGTAAGTCCCAGCCAATACGGCAAAGAAAAGAGAACAAACAAGAAAGGAGGAGAAAAGAAAGAATGAACATCTATCTCGAATCATTTGGAATTTTTTTTAAAATAGGCGCCTTTACTATCGGAGGAGGGTACGCAATGGTGCCGCTTATTGAGAATGAAATTGTTACGAAGCGGAAATGGATTGCGCAGGAAGATTTTATCGACCTGCTGGCTATCTCCCAATCTGCTCCGGGCATTTTGGCAGTCAATATTTCTATCTTTATAGGATACAAGTTGCGTGGTATCCGAGGAAGTATTATCACAGCATTAGGAACAATTTTGCCTTCCTTCATCATTATATTGGCGATTGCTCTATTTTTCCATAGTTTTAAAGACAACCCGATTGTGGAACGCATCTTCAAAGGAATCCGACCAGCGGTAGTGGCACTTATTGCCGCCCCGACTTTCACAATGGGCCGGTCCGCTAAAATCAACCGCCACAACCTGTGGATTCCTGTTGTTTCGGCACTGCTGATCTGGCTATTGGGGTTCTCGCCTATCTGGATTATTATTGCTGCGGGAGTGGGAGGCTTCCTTTGGGGAAAATTTAGAAAAGTAGAAAGTTGAGAATGGAGAGTCGAGAGTTATCATTCCCTGTTCATTATTCAAGATTCATGGTAAAAAATTAAAAAGAGATGATCTATCTTCAGTTATTCTATACGTTTTTTAAGATCGGGCTCTTTGGATTTGGAGGAGGTTATGCGATGCTCTCCATGATTCAAGGGGAAGTAGTAACCCGTTATGGTTGGGTGAGCTCGCAGGAGTTCACGGATATTGTTGCAATCAGCCAAATGACACCGGGACCTATCGGGATTAATGCGGCTACGTACGTCGGATTCACCTCTACGGGGAGTGTCGTGGGATCGGTCATTGCTACCTTTGCTGTAGTCCTCCCCTCCTTCATCTTGATGCTGACCATTAGCAAATTCTTCCTGAAATATCAGAAACATCCGGTAGTAGAATCCATATTTAGCGGACTGCGTCCCGCAGTTGTCGGCCTGTTGGCTTCCGCCGCACTGGTATTGATGAATGTAGAAAATTTCGGTTCACCGACAACTGACACTTACTCATTCGTTATCAGTATTATCATCTTTCTAGTCGCTTTCATCGGAACCAGAAAATATAAAGCTAATCCTATATTAATGATTATAGCCTGCGGCATTGCAGGATTATTGCTTTATTAATTGCTGGGGTGGTAGGCGGATACACAATATTGAAAATAAACGACTTATGTATTTTCCTACCACCTCCCCCTACGGGGACTCCTCCTTCCCGAAGGAGGAGAATTGAAGATACTACTGAATTGTTAGTCAGCCTCTTTTTCTATTCTTCACTTATTACAGTTTTACTTTTATCACAGTTTTACTTTCTTGCTAACCGACTTCGATTCATTATGAAGACGGTCTAACGCAGTCACCACATAGCGGTACTTTGTTTTTCCTGTTTCGTATGGAAGTTTGTAGAAAGGATTACGGGTGATAGCAACAATATGTGAAGGGTCGTCAAGATTCACCTTTTCTTTTCTGCCAAAACGATAGACCACATATTGCACAGCCTTATCCATTTCCGTTTCAGCTTTCGGAGCAGTCCAGAAAAGCACATAGCCGTCTTCAGTCCATATTTTCTTCATCTTGCGCACCTTGTCCGGAGCCTTATCATCCATAAAGTCGAATACGGGGATTAATGCCGGATATTTGTGATATTCCGAAACCAGCGCATCGCGATATCTTCCCTGATTTTCAACAACAGCTGCCGCATACCATTGACAACTACCGCCAATCGTCTGGTAAGCACGCTGTAAAGCCATTTTCCGGGGAAGCTGATTCATAGAAGGATTCTGCGGGTCAGCGTGCTGAATCGTATTTGTCACTGACTGGCCGATAAATAACGGACGGTTCTCCGAATGCGTAGCCCACCACTTCACCAATGTCTCATAGTCGGCCGCCTTATGACCGATTTCCCAGTAAATCTGCGGAATATTATAATCAATCCAGCCTTCACGCGCCCAGAGCAGAACATCAGCATACAGATCGTCATAATTCTGCAAGCCATTGGTATTACTTCCCAACGGGTCACTTTTCTGATTACGATAGATTCCGAACGGACTGATTCCGAACTTTACCCACGGCTTCACCCCCCGAATGGTTTCGTGCAATTTCTTAATCAACACATTCACATTACTACGTCTCCAGTCCGCCTTGTTAGTAAAGCCTCCGCCATAACGGGCAAAACTTGCGTTATCGGGAAAATCGACTCCCTTAATAGGATAAGGATAGAAATAGTCATCCATGTGGATAGCGTCCACATCATAGCGGGACACAATATCCGTCACGATCTTACAGATATATTCACGACTCTCGGGAAGTGCCGGGTCGAAGTACAATTGGTCTCCATAAGTAACAAACCATTCCGGATGCTGATTATATATATGTTCCGGCGCCAACTGGTTCTTCAGGGAGGTTTTCACCCGATAAGGATTAATCCAGGCATGAAACTCCATATTCCGTTTCCGGCATTCCTCAATCATAAACTGCATCGGGTCCCACATAGGCGAAGGCATTTGTCCTTGTGTCCCTGTCAGAAAACGGCTCCACGGTTCATGTTGCGAAGCATACAACGCATCCGCTTCGGGACGCACTTGAAAGATAATCGCATTAATACCTGCCCCTTGAAGCGAGTTCAACTGGCTAATCAGTGTTTGTTTCAGTCGTTCTGTGGGAACACCGCGAAACTGTCCGTTGACAGCCTGTATCCATGCAGCACGAAACTCACGTTTGGGATATTTGTCGCCCGTCGGCACCTGTGCCCTCACTCCCACAGCCAGAAGAAGAGCCAAAAGTAAAAGATAGTTTTTCAGCTTCATAATATTCTTAAATCGTAATAATGTGACGCAAAGATAATACAAACTCCCGATAAATTCGCTAACTTTGCCGACTACCATAAAACAAGGAGCATTTTATGTCAGAAAATAACTATATTTCGATCAAAGGCGCACGAGTAAACAACCTAAAAAACATCGATGTAGATATTCCACGCAACAAACTTGTTGTCATCACCGGATTATCAGGTTCAGGAAAATCATCTCTCGCTTTTGACACCCTCTATGCAGAAGGACAACGCCGCTACGTAGAAAGCCTAAGTAGCTACGCACGCCAGTTTCTCGGACGAATGAGCAAACCGGAATGCGATTTTATCAAAGGCATCCCGCCTGCGATTGCCATAGAACAGAAAGTAAACAGCCGCAATCCCCGTTCCACCGTAGGAACTTCCACAGAAATTTATGAATATCTCCGTTTGCTGTATTCCCGTGTAGGGAGGACATACAGCCCTGTAAGCGGACAGGAAGTGAAGAAACATTCGACGGAAGACATCATCAACTGTATGCTATCACACCCGGAAGGGACAAGATACACCGTACTGACCCCTATCCACCTGCGTGAAGACCGCAGCCTGCAACAGCAACTGGAAATAGACCTCAAACAGGGATTCAACCGTATCGAAGTGAACGGTGAGATGAAACGTATTGATGAATACAAGCCCGTAGCAGGCGACGAAGTTTATCTGCTGATAGACCGTATGGCAGTAGCCGACACCAAAGATGCTATCAGCCGCCTCACCGACTCTGCCGAAACAGCCATGTACGAAGGCGACGGAACCTGTATGCTACGCTTTTACCTGCCGGACGGAACAACACAACTGTTCTCCTTCAGCACAAAGTTCGAAGCAGACGGTATCACTTTTGAAGAACCCAATGACCAGATGTTTTCATTCAACTCCCCGATCGGTGCCTGCCCCACCTGTGAGGGCTTCGGCAAAGTTATCGGTATAGATGAGCATTTGGTGGTTCCCGACCGTTCTTTATCTGTTTATGAAGGAGCGATCGTATGTTGGCGCGGTGAAAAAATGGGAGAATGGAAAGAAGAGCTGATCCACAATGCGGAGAAATTCGACTTCCCGATTTTCACTCCTTATTATGAACTGACGGACAAACAGCGCCGGTTGCTTTGGGAAGGAAACCAATATTTCCACGGTATTAATGACTTCTTCAAGATGCTTGAAGAAAATCAATATAAGATACAATATCGTGTGATGCTTGCCCGGTATCGCGGAAAAACACTTTGCCCGAAATGCCACGGTACCCGTCTGAAACCGGAAGCCGGCTATGTACGCGTAGGCGGAAAGAATATTTCCGAACTGGTAGACCTGCCTATTTCCGAATTAAAGCAGTTCTTCGATCACTTGGAACTGAACGAGCACGACAGTAATGTAGCCCGCCGGATTCTGATGGAAATAAACAGCCGTATCCGTTTCCTGATTGATGTAGGTCTGGGGTATCTGACACTGAACCGGCTCAGTAACTCCCTGTCGGGTGGAGAAAGCCAGCGTATCAATCTGGCAACATCACTGGGAAGCAGTCTTGTAGGTAGCCTCTATATCCTCGACGAACCCAGTATCGGTCTGCACAGCCGTGACACCGACCGCCTGATTAATGTGCTGCGCCAACTGCAACAACTCGGTAACACGGTAGTAGTTGTAGAACATGACGAGGAAATCATTCGTGCGGCAGATTATATTATTGACATCGGTCCCAACGCCGGACGTCTGGGAGGAGAAGTCGTCTATCAGGGTGACATGAAAGACCTCAAAAAAGGAAGTAACAGTTATACCGTCCGCTATCTTTTGGGAGAAGAAGAAATTCCCGTCCCCCAACATCGCCGTCCGTGGAATAATTATATTGAACTGAAAGGTGCACGCGAGAATAACCTGAAAGGAGTAGACGTCCGCTTCCCGCTGAATGTAATGACAGTGGTTACCGGCGTTTCCGGTTCCGGGAAAAGTACGCTGGTACGTGATATTTTCTTCCGGGCATTGAAGCGTGAGTTGGACGAATGCAGTGACCGTCCGGGAGAATTTTCATCTATCGGAGGCAGTCTGCGCGACTTACGGAATGTAGAATTTGTAGACCAGAATCCGATCGGCAAATCATCCCGTTCCAATCCCGTGACATATATCAAGGCTTATGACGAAATCCGCAAGCTATGGTCGGAGCAGCCACTCGCCAAACAAATGGGATATACCGCCGGTTTCTTCAGTTTCAACAGTGAAGGCGGACGTTGCGAAGAATGTAAGGGTGAAGGCACCATTACCGTAGAAATGCAGTTCATGGCAGACCTCGTTCTGGAATGTGAATCCTGCCACGGGAAACGTTTCAAATCCGACACACTGGAAGTGAAATTCCACGACAAGAACATCTTTGATGTACTGGAAATGACCGTGAACCAGGCGATTGAATTCTTCAATGAACACGGACAGAAGAAAATTGTAAAAAAGCTACTCCCGTTGCAGGATGTAGGACTCGGGTATATCAAACTAGGCCAATCTTCTTCCACTCTTTCCGGTGGTGAGAACCAGCGTGTGAAACTAGCATTCTATCTGAGTCAGGAGAAAGCCGATCCGACTCTGTTTATCTTTGACGAACCGACAACAGGTTTGCATTTCCACGACATCCGTAAACTTCTGGATGCTTTTGACGCCTTGATCCGCCGTGGACATAGCATCGTAATCATCGAGCATAATATGGATGTTATCAAATGTGCCGATTATGTGATTGACCTCGGCCCGGAAGGTGGAGATAAAGGTGGGAACATTGTAGCGGTAGGTACTCCGGAAGAAGTAGCCGCTTGCGGAGCAAGCTATACGGGTCAGTTCCTGAAAGAAAAGCTGAAATAAGTCAAGAGTCAGAAATGGAGAGTTGAGAGATGTTTTGCAGCAAATATAGCGCAATAACTCTCCACTCTCCATTCTCAAATTATTTAAAAGTAGAATCCGAATCCTACTTTAATGCCGAAACGTGAATTATCGGAGTCATCAAAACGCCATTTATAATAAACAGCCGGTTCGATAGTTACTGTCCGCGACAGGAAATAAGCATATCCGGCTTCGATACCCAATCCCCAATCGTTGTTATGACCGCCACCTTTATAACGTCTGCGTTCCCAATCGAGGCCACCACCGATATAAACACCTGTAGTATTAAAATAACAACGTGCTCCCGTACCTAATGTATATATATCTACCGGTTGTGACCAGTCAGCTCCTGCATTTACCATTAATGCAAAACCGTCTGCCAGAAATGTACCGGCTTGCGCGCCGATCCCAAATTTAGCATCATCATTTTTACTGTAAGAAAAGTCCAACCCTGTAACGGAAGGATTTAGAATCATAGTTCCTTTCTCAAATTGTGCCTGTGCAGCTATTGATGCCAACAGCAGACAAATAGCTAAAGCTAATTTCTTCATAAACTTACTTTTTTAAGTGAATAGATTGTTCGTCTTTTTTACGGCGTTCACGCATCTGTTCCTTTTTGCGGAGGACAAGCCAAAGAAGCAGGACAATGACATAAGAACCCGCCACCGTCAGATACTTTTCCGTCTGGCTCACTTCCGTATTGCGGGGTAACAGATAAGCCGCCGTCACGGATACATAAATAAGGAATGCAAGTGCAACTCCCGTTGATCTTTTTATTTTCTTCATTCTGATAATTTTCTTGTTTTCTGCTTGCTCAGCCAGACAAAGAACCACACAATAGCAACCACCACACATCCTACACCGATGTAATAAGAGATTGCGTGCGACAGTCCCAAACCTTCAGGAGCAATACATATATAAGTAGAACACACACTTGTCATAAACAAGGCAGGTATCAAAGTAATGACATACGGTTTCTTGGATACCGCCAGATAAACCGTTATTGCCCAGAGGGTAAACACAGCCAATGTCTGGTTGGCCCAGGCAAAATAACGCCAGATCATATTAAATCCGTTCGCATCACGCAGGCTATACAGAAGTAAACCGATAGCCGCCACGAACATCGGAATACAGATGTATAAACGACGACGCATACTCTTTTGTTCCAAGCCCAGGAAATCCGCCACAATCAGACGGGCAGAACGGAAAGCCGTATCGCCCGAAGTAATCGGAGCAGCAATCACTCCCAAGATAGCAAGCACACCCCCGATTGTTCCCAGCCACTCTTTTGTGATTGCATCAACTATGACAGAAGCATTACTTTCTTCCATCCCATTCTCATGGAAAAAGTAAGTAGCGGCGGCAGCCCAAATCAGTGCAACGATGCCTTCGGTTATCATTGCACCGTAGAACACCGGACGCCCATGACGCTCCGAAGTCATGCAACGAGCCATTAAAGGACTTTGTGTAGCATGGAAACCGGAAATTGCACCACAGGCAATACTCACAAACATTATCGGAAAGATAGGAAGTTCACTCGCCTCCGGGTTCGTATTTTGCAGTCCGTCCCACAGTTCCGGCAAAGCGGGATGATTCACATAAAGCATGACGAGAATCCCCACAGCCATAAACAACAAGGCAATTGCAAACAACGGATATATCTTACCTATAATCTTATCTACAGGCAACAATGTAGCCAAAATATAATACGCAAACACAACGATAATCCAGAACGTAGCATCCAGACTTTCCGGCGTCAGCTTCGCCAGCAATCCCGCAGGACCGGCCACAAAAACCGAACCGACCAAAATCATCAGGATAACGGTGAAACCTCTCATTATCTGTTTCGTCGTAAGTCCCAAATAGCGTCCGATAATTTCCGGCAAACTCTCGCCCTCATGACGCAAGGAAAGCATTCCGGCAAAATAATCGTGCACCGCCCCGGCAAAAATACTTCCCAACACAATCCATAAATAAGAAGAACTACCGAATTTCGCTCCCATTATTGCACCGAATATCGGACCTAGTCCGGCAATATTAAGGAACTGAATCATAAAAATCTTCCAGGTCGGCAATGGAATATAGTCTACTCCATCAGCCTTGGTCAGAGCCGGTGTTTTACGGTCGTCGGGACCAAAGACGCGTTCCATCAAACGTCCATACGTAAAATAGCCTACTATCAACGCCAGTAGGCATAGAGTAAATGTTATCATAGTGTGTCGTTTTTTTAGCTTGGCAAATGTAACATAATCTCACGAAACAGCCCAACATTACCGACACTTTTACTAACTTTGCAGGGATTTAAAACAAAAAATAAAGAATATGCGCCTATCTATTCTCATTCTTTCACTTTTGTTTCCTTTCCTCTCCGTGGCAGCGCAGCCCAAACATGAAGTCCGCGCCGCATGGCTCACAGCGTTGTATGGTCTCGACTGGCCCCGCACACGTGCTGTCAGTCCTCAAAGTATCCGCAAGCAAAAGGAAGAATTGGTGGATATCCTCGATAAACTGGAGGCTGCCAATTTCAATACTGTCCTGTTTCAGACACGCACACGCGGGGATGTGTTATATCCTTCGTCTATCGAACCTTTCAATTCTATCCTGACAGGGAAATCCGGCGGAAATCCCGGTTATGATCCGCTCGCTTTTGCCATTGAAGAATGCCACAAGCGGGGTATGGAATGCCACGCCTGGATGGTAACCATTCCGTTGGGAAACAGGAAACACGTTGCCTCGCTCGGCAACCGGTCCGTCACCAAGCGGATGAAAGATATTTGCGTACCTTACAAGAACGAATATTTCCTTAATCCTGGACATCCGGGAACTAAAGAATATTTGATGAAACTGGTACGGGAAGTCGTGAGCCGTTATGATATAGACGGGGTACATTTCGATTATCTGCGTTATCCGGAGAATGCCCCTCTCTTTCCCGACAAATATGATTTCCGCCGATACGGGAAAGGGCGTACACTGGACCAATGGCGGCGGGATAATATTTCTGAAATTGTACGTTATATATATAAAGGTGTAAAAGCAATGAAGCCTTGGGTGAAGCTCAGCGCCAGTCCGGTTGGGAAATACCGGGACACTTCGCGTTATCCTTCCCGTGGGTGGAACGCTTTCTTCACTGTTTATCAAGACCCGCAAGGCTGGCTTGGCGAAGGTATTATGGACCAGATATATCCAATGATGTATTTTCAGGGAAACAGTTTCTATCCTTTTGCCCTTGACTGGCAGGAGCAAAGCAACGGACGACAAGTTATTCCGGGGCTCGGCATCTATTTCCTTCATCCCGACGAAGGTAAATGGACACGGGACGAGATAGACCGTCAAATAAACTTCATCCGGAATCATAAAATGGCGGGTGAAGGCCACTACCGGGTAAAATATCTCATGGAGAACACTCAAGGCATCTATGATGAACTAATCGAGAACTTCTACGCATACCCGGCTTTACAGCCACCGATGCCCTGGTTGGACAATGTTCCGCCCACAGCTCCGTCCGAACTGAAAGTAAGGACTATCGACAGTGGATATACGGAATTGAAATGGCAGGCCGCTACCGACAATGATCCACGTAATAATCCGATGTACATTATTTATGCATCGAATGAATATCCGGTAGACACCAGTCGGCCGGAAAATATCGTTGCACAGAATATCAGAGAGACAAGTTATATCTACGCCCCTATCCTGCCTTGGAATGCCAAAAAACATTTTGCCGTTACAGCCGTAGACCGTTACGGGAATGAAAGTACAGCAGCACAAAAATAACTTCCCCCCCCTACCCAGGAGCAAAGAGCCGGATTAAATACTACATAAGGCATAAGAATGCACGTTTTACAGTAAGATAACCCGTATTTTGCAGCTTAATAATCCGGTTGGAGTATCAGTCTTTTTATAGCCCACATACGCAGGCTGTACAGCACACGTATGCAAACCGTACAGCACACGTATGGAGGCTGTACGTCACACAGCTGTGGGCTATAAATTTAACGCCTTTCAAAGCGGATTATTAAGCCATGATAATCGGATTTATGCGTGCCCATTACAATAAAAACAAGCCAGCTTACGCGACCTTTATCCGGTTGCCTTATCTATGACAGATACCCTGTTTTTTGCAGTAAAAGTATGATAGATACCCCCTAATAGAAGGCATCTATCATACTTATTTCTCTGATAATTAGAAGAATATTAAAATCAATGATAGATATGACAGACATTTATTTCATTATGTAATAAGTAAAAACATGGATAAAAATCAAAGAGGAATAACAACTTTATGTTCCTTCTGATTTCTGAAAATAACAAGCTCTGCCTTTTTACTTGTATCCACGTGCTTCAACGCCTCCTCCATATCATCTAAATTATTGACCGGCTTTCCATTTACACTAAGAATAACATCATTCGAAGCAATAAAATCTCGGACTTGATTACTACCTAAGACATCTACAGAAACGACATAAACTCCCCGTTCCGTATCCATACCCGTAGCAGAACGTTCCTCCAATGTATCCAGATTCTTAAACGTTACCCCTTTCCAAAACATCGTTTTAGTATCCGTTGCATGACCTGCCACAAGCGGAACGGGCATCACAGGACTTGCAGCCAACCGTTTCAAACGAGAAGACAGCACTCCGAAATTATTCATCGGAAAATTACGGAATCCTCCTTTGGTTACGACTTCAGAATCGTCAGCTACATTAAAATTACCTTTCGCAGCATCCATAAACTTGACTGTGGTTACTATAGAATGAGCATCCCCACCAAGTTGGCGAGCTGCAAGATACGCCAAACTGTCTGCAAATATGTTATAATCTACCTCTCTGCCCCAACCACGCACACTTATAGGTTTATATTTGGTCATTACAATGTTACGTGAAAAGACATCTCCGCTATTTTTAAACCACAAATGCGGGTGAAGCGTATTATTGACGATAATATTATTCTCAACAGTCCGATAAAACCCTTCACGCAATTTAATACCGCCATTCAAACAAAGATTATTGTAAATCTGGTAATTACTGGAACCATCGTCCAAGTCTATATCCCATCCTCTATCACAACGCAAACGATTATGGCGGATAATGATAGGTTCGACCACGTCTGCCAAAATCAACGCAGGCTTTTCATTCGTTATTTGCGTCATTACATTATAATTCGGATGCCAGAAACGGTCACGCCCCCAGGAGTTGATAGTTCCATGGTCACCTGTTTCCTTCACGGTATTAAAAATGTCATTGTATTCGATAATATGTCCTCCCCATGTGCCTTCGCTGATATTAATTCCGGCACGGGGAGTATTGTAAATACTGTTATGACTTACCGTTATGTTGCGACACATGGAAAGCTCCACTCCGGTAATCTGCTTTTCAAACAAACCGATTGTACATATCAAGTTATCAGAGACCTCGCAATAAGCAGGATGATTGTCATTCTGAGGCCCTTTCGTATAATCCATTTTATCCAAAGGAACAAATTTCCCATACCTAAAACTCGGCGAACGTACTCCCGCCACATCCCCGACGAAGCAAATGGCACTGGCTCCGATAGAAGTCAGATAAGAACCGGTCACTGCCGAATAGCGATTATATTTATCAAAAAAGACACCATTCCCTCCTACGTTATGGATATAACAATCACGCAGAGCACATTTTTCCGTTCCCCTGAAAACAACGGTTCCTCCCCGATATATTGTCCAGTCCGAGCGGAGCAGAGGCTCATACTGTTCCATAAAGGTCCGTATCGTTTGTGTCAGCTCAATTCCTTGAATCGTTATGTTCTTCACCGGCTCGGATGAAGTTCCCGCAAACTCAATCAAGTTTTTAAGTTGCGGGGTCTCAAACGTCAGTTCGTTTATTTTTTCATCAGGTAAAGGATAATAATACAACCAGCCTTCTTTTTTATCATAGTACCATTCTCCCGGAGCATCCAATTCTTCAAAGATATTCTCCACCATCCTGTTTTCATTATGGATTCCCATAGGACGGTTATTCTGCCAACCACCTTCCAGCTGTAACTCTCCCTTTTCATTTTTGCCTGTAATACGATAATGAAAATCACCCCAATCATGTTTATGCATGGCATGAAGGTATCCCCCTTCCGGGCATTTCCATTTTTTTACTCGTTCCGGGGCTGTTGCCAAAGCAGATGTGCCATTAAAACGAACAGCTTTTTCATCATAATTAGGGTAACGTGCCATAGATTTCAATTCTCCATTTACGAAAAGCATATCCATAACCGGACTTCCTTTCACTACAGCCCGCATGATACCGTTTTTATATTTCTCCCATTTCAAGTCCAGTACAATCCCACTCGACAGTACGGTTTTCTCTCCGGGATAATTCTTTATTATCAATTCTTTCGAATCATTTCCATCATCAGAAGTCAGCATCAAGGGCTTATCTAAAACATATTTCCCCTCCCGCAAGTAAATTGTAGTGCTATTTTGATCCTTTCGGGCTTTTTCGACAGCTTCGTGAATTGAATGAAAAGGAGCCGACTGACTACCATCTCCCCCCGATGATGCGTGAGGAGAAACGTAGTATATTGATTGAGCATAAATACCTATAAATGGTATCATTGACAGAAAAAGAAGAAGTGTTTTTATTCTTTGTGTTTTCATATAATATAATTATTTTGACTATAAATATGAACAAAGATAGCTTAAATAAAATACTCTACTAACGATAAATGAAAATTTAACAATCTCAGGTAACCAATGGGATGAATCCTATATCAAAAACAACCAAGCCCACAGCATTCCTTTTTCAATGAGTCGGAGCAACCAACATCCACGCCCGGTAACAGCTTCTCTTATGGACAGGCACCAAAGGTAAATAGCCGGAGCACACTTTCCCCTCCCTGATTTCCAACGGATAAGTGGCCGACATCCGTTCATGTTCCTTCAAAGCTTCCCCCTCCGAGGGATGATAATCAATTCCCGAACATCCTGCTGAATCCGGATGTACATAGCAGTCATACAGGAAACGCGTCATGACTCCCATATTCATGCGCAGATTTATTTCTACGCAAGGATGAATCCGAAAAGCTGTTTTTTCATTTTCCGGGAACCGGCAAATCATCATATCAACTCCCAGATAACCTTTATAAACAGAGCTTACCGACTTAGAAAGCTCACACTTCAAACGACTCTCCAAGTCCGTCAA
Source organism: Bacteroides caccae (assembly GCF_002222615.2). Classification (NCBI taxonomy): domain Bacteria; kingdom Pseudomonadati; phylum Bacteroidota; class Bacteroidia; order Bacteroidales; family Bacteroidaceae; genus Bacteroides; species Bacteroides caccae. The sequence goes on from NZ_CP022412.2 coordinate 4,088,560, forward strand.
AGCCCCTAAAGGTACGTATTGTGAAAGTTTCCCCCGGATTGCCTCATTAGAGAGCAGGTAGTTTCCTTCATACATTCCACTCTTTCCGGTACGGAAAAGAGAATATCCGACAAACGTCACTTCACCTGCCCCGTCAGAATAAAACTCCAAAGCAAAATCCTCTACCTTATTATATATGGGTTCCGCAATAACCCCTCCCTGTAAAGCAGCCACACGCGTGCACCAACCGGAGATAAAAGGAGTAAATGTACCTTTGCACCAGTTTAACCCTTTCCCACTTCCCGAAAGCGGAGCTTTCAACAAACACCCTTCCCGTTCTTCCACGAAAGATTTCCATTCTTCCGGCGTTTTCAGATAATAAGATTCTCCACAGAAATGTTCATTCAACTGTAGTTCAGGAAGTAACGATACGGACTTAGAACGGTGAGAGTACTCCCGCCATACACTTATTTGTTGCATGGAAGGAAGTAGGGATTCATCCACTCCCAGTCCTGAAAGTCGTTTCCGTAAAGCCGCATCCCACCCCCAAGGACGGATATCCAATGCCGGTTCGGCAGCCAATTCCGGTTCCGTCATTAAATAGACCGGAATATCCAACAACTCCTGCATCCGCTTCAAATAATCGAGATTATAAGAAGAAGAAGCCAGCACCGCACTTCCCCGTTCCGCATACCACACAGGAAGCAAAGCCAGTTCGGAAGCCATACGCCTGGCAGAAGCCGGCGGCATATAATTCGTTTCACCACTTGCCAACGCCAAATCATGCTCCGGATTGAATATATAAAGAGTCTTTTTAGCCATACCAAATGCAATCAATGCTTTATTCTGCAAATATATACAGGAAATAAACAGGAATCTTCACAATAAAGAGAAAGTTGTATTTAAAAGCACATTTTTGCTATCTCTACTTTGCAAATCCTAAAAAAAGCACTATATTTGCCACCCGAAAAACAAAGAACTGAAATGGAATCATTCTATCGCACACACGCTTACCTTGTTGAGCACACCAATGCCCCCGTTCGCCGCGATCTTATGGACGAGATTGACTGGAGTGACCGCCTGATTGGTATCAAAGGGACACGTGGCGTAGGAAAAACCACTTTCCTTCTCCAATACGCCAAAGAGAAATTCGGAACCGACCGTTCCTGTCTGTTCATCAACATGAACAATTTCTATTTCTCGGGGCATAGCATCGTAGACTTTGCCAACGAGTTTCAGAAACGTGGTGGAAAAGTTCTGCTGATCGACCAAGTGTTTAAGCATCCCGAATGGAGCAAAGAACTCCGTATGTGCTACGACCGTTATCCGAACCTGAAAATCGTATTCACCGGTTCGTCCGTGATGCGGCTGAAAGAAGAAAACCTCGAATTGCGTGATATTGCGAAAAGCTATAATCTTCGCGGATTCTCTTTCCGCGAATTTCTGAACCTGCAAACAGGTATGAAATTCCGGGCGTACAGTCTCGAAGAGATTCTCAGTACACACGAACAGATTGCCAAAGGAGTGCTTTCCAAAGTACGTCCGCTGGATTACTTTCAGGATTACCTGCATCATGGATTCTACCCCTTCTTCCTCGAAAAGCGTAACTTTTCGGAGAATCTGCTGAAGACAATGAACATGATGGTGGAAGTAGATATCCTGCTTATCAAACAAATTGAGCTGAAATATCTTTCAAAGATAAAAAAATTACTATATTTGTTGGCTGTCGACGGTCCGAAAGCTCCAAACGTCAGCCAACTGGCAAGCGACATACAGACATCCCGCGCAACGGTGATGAATTACATCAAGTATCTGGCAGATGCACGTCTCATTAATCTGGTTTATCCGAAAGGAGAAGAATTTCCCAAAAAACCGTCAAAGATTATGATGCACAACTCAAACTTGATGTATTCGATTTATCCGGTAAAGGTGGAGGAACAGGATGTACTTGAGACTTTCTTTGCCAACTCCTTATGGAAAGACCATAAAATACATAAAGGAGACAAAAATGCCTCTTTTATGGTGGATGAAGTAATGCCGTTCAAAATTTGCCCGGAAGGTACAAAAATAAAAAATAACCCGGATGTGACGTACGCGTTGCAAAAGGCGGAAATAGGTCGGGGCAACCAGATACCTCTCTGGATGTTCGGCTTTTTATACTAACAAAGATTTATTTACTTAAATATTTAATTTAGTTATGACTAAACAGAAGAAATTCATCACTTGTGACGGTAACCAAGCTGCAGCACATATCTCGTATATGTTCTCTGAAGTAGCAGCTATCTATCCGATCACTCCTTCTTCGACTATGGCTGAGTACGTAGACGAATGGGCTGCCGCAGGACGTAAGAACATCTTCGGCGAAACAGTATTGGTGCAGGAAATGCAATCTGAAGGCGGTGCTGCCGGTGCAGTTCACGGTTCTCTCCAGGCTGGTGCGTTGACTACTACTTACACTGCTTCTCAGGGTCTTCTCCTGATGATCCCTAACATGTACAAAATTGCCGGTGAATTCTTGCCATGCGTATTCCATGTATCAGCGCGTACATTGGCTTCTCACGCATTGTGTATCTTCGGTGACCATCAGGATGTAATGTCAGCTCGTCAGACTGGCTTTGCTATGTTGGCTGAAGGTTCTGTACAGGAAGTTATGGATTTGGCCGGTGTTGCTCACCTGTCTACTATCAAGTCACGCGTTCCTTTCATGAACTTCTTCGATGGTTTCCGTACTTCTCACGAAATCCAGAAGATCGAAATGTTGGAAAACGAAGATCTTGCTCCGCTGATTGATCAGGAAGCTTTGGCTGAATTCCGTGCCCGCGCACTGAATCCGATGAATCCGGTAGCCCGTGGTATGGCTGAAAACCCCGACCACTTCTTCCAACATCGTGAATCATGCAACAACTACTATGAAGCAGTTCCCGCTATCGTAGAAGAATACATGAATGAAATTTCTAAGATTACAGGTCGCAAATACGGTTTGTTTGATTACTACGGAGCAGAAGATGCAGAACGCGTAATTATCGCTATGGGTTCTGTAACGGAAGCTGCACGCGAAGCTATCGACTACTTGGTAGCAAACGGCGAAAAAGTGGGTATGGTTGCCGTACACTTGTATCGTCCGTTCTCTGCTAAACACTTCCTGGCTGCTGTACCTAAGACTGCTAAGACTATTGCAGTTCTTGACCGTACTAAAGAACCGGGTGCTAACGGCGAGCCTTTGTATCTTGACGTTAAAGACTGCTTCTACGGTGCAGAAAACGCTCCGGTTATCGTTGGCGGTCGCTACGGTCTGGGTTCTAAGGACACTACTCCTGCACAGATCCTTTCAGTATTCGAAAACCTGGCTATGCCGATGCCGAAGAACCACTTCACTATCGGTATCGTAGACGACGTTACTTTCACTTCTCTCCCTCAGAAAGAAGAAATCGCTTTGGGCGGCGAAGGTATGTTCGAAGCTAAATTCTACGGTTTGGGTGCTGACGGTACGGTAGGTGCCAACAAGAACTCTGTTAAGATTATCGGTGACAACACCGACAAACACTGTCAAGCTTACTTCTCTTATGACTCCAAGAAGTCAGGTGGGTTCACTTGTTCTCACTTGCGTTTCGGTGATACTCCTATCCGTTCTACTTACTTGGTAAACACTCCGAACTTCGTTGCTTGTCACGTTCAGGCTTACCTGCACATGTACGACGTAACACGTGGTTTGCGTAAGAACGGTTCTTTCTTGCTGAACACTATTTGGGAAGGTGATGAACTGGCTAAGAACTTGCCGAACAAGGTTAAGAAGTATTTCGCACAGAACAACATTTCTGTATATTATATCAACGCAACTCAGATTGCACTGGAAATTGGTTTGGGCAACCGTACCAACACTATCCTCCAATCCGCATTCTTCCGTATCACAGGTGTAATCCCTGTAGAACAAGCTGTTGAGCAGATGAAAAAATTCATCGTTAAGTCTTACGGCAAGAAGGGTGAAGACGTTGTCAACAAGAACTATGCTGCCGTTGACCGTGGTGGTGAATACAAACAGCTGACTGTTGACCCTGCATGGGCTAACTTGCCGGATGATGCAAAAGTTGAAAACAACGACCCTGCATTCATCAATGAAGTAGTTCGTCCGATCAATGCACAAGACGGTGATTTGCTGCCGGTATCTGCATTCAAGGGTATCGAAGACGGTACTTGGTATCAAGGTACTGCTAAATACGAAAAACGTGGTGTTGCTGCATTTGTTCCCGAATGGAATCCTGAAAACTGTATCCAATGTAACAAGTGTGCATACGTTTGTCCTCACGCTTCTATCCGTCCGTTCGTTCTCGATGCAGAAGAACAGAAGGGTGCTCAGTTCGAACAACTGAAAGCAGTAGGTAAAGTATTCGACGGTATGACATTCCGTATCCAAGTTGATGTTCTCGACTGTCTGGGTTGCGGAAACTGTGCTGACATCTGTCCGGGTAATCCGAAGAAGGGTGGCAAAGCATTGACCATGAAACATCTTGAAAGCCAATTGGCTGAAGCTGCTAATTGGGAATACTGCGCTAATAACGTGAAGACTAAACAACACTTGGTTGACATCAAGTCTAACGTGAAGAACTCTCAGTTCGCTACTCCGTTGTTCGAGTTCTCAGGTGCTTGCTCCGGTTGTGGTGAAACTCCGTACGTGAAGCTGATTTCTCAGTTGTTCGGTGACCGCGAAATGGTTGCTAACGCTACCGGATGTTCTTCTATCTACTCCGGTTCTGTTCCTTCTACTCCTTATACTAAGAACGAAAACGGTCACGGTCCTGCTTGGGCTAACTCACTGTTCGAAGACTTCTGCGAATTCGGTCTGGGTATGGAACTGGCTAACGAAAAGATGCGTGCACGTATCGTGAAGGTTATGAACGAAGCAATTGCTGCCGACTGCACTCCTGCTGACGTGAAAGAACTGTTCGCTGAATGGATCAACAATATGCTGGATGCTGACAAGACGAAAGAATTGGCAGCTAAGATTATCCCGGTTGTCGAAGCTAACAAAGATAAATGTAATCACTGCAAACAAATCGCTGAACTGCAACAATATCTTGTTAAACGCAGCCAGTGGATTATCGGTGGTGACGGTGCTTCTTACGATATCGGTTACGGTGGTCTTGACCATGTAATCGCATCAGGTAAGGATGTTAACATCCTCGTTCTGGATACTGAGGTTTACTCTAACACAGGTGGTCAGTCTTCTAAGGCTACTCCGGTGGGTGCTATCGCTAAGTTTGCTGCTGCTGGTAAGCGCGTTCGTAAGAAAGACCTTGGTCTGATGGCTACTACTTACGGTTACGTATATGTTGCTCAGATTGCTATGGGTGCTGACCAGGCTCAAACTCTGAAAGCTATCCGCGAAGCAGAAGCATATCCCGGACCATCTTTGATTATCGCTTACGCTCCGTGTATCAACCACGGTCTGAAAGCCGGTATGGGTAAGAGCCAGGAAGAAGAAGAAAAGGCTGTTAAGTGCGGTTACTGGCACTTGTGGCGTTACAACCCGGCTTTGGAAGCAGAAGGTAAGAATCCGTTCCAGTTGGATAGCAAAGAACCGAACTGGGAAGATTTCCAAGGTTTCTTGAAGGGTGAAGTTCGTTACGCTTCTGTAATGAAACAATATCCTACTGAAGCTGAAGAACTGTTCAAAGCTGCTGAAGAAAACGCTAAATGGCGTTACAACAGCTACAAACGTCTGGCTAGAGAAAACTGGGGTGCTGAATAATTAATCACACTCTGATACATATAAAAATGGGAGCCTGCTCAATGCACGGCTCCCATTTTTATTTAAACCGGCTCTGAATAGAAATCAGTACCGACCTTATTTGGTTTATTGAATTCTTCTTATTTATTCTTTGATTTCGGAATCCAACTGTCGACCAATTCACGATGTTCTTTTCTCCACTTACGCGCTATTTCTTCTTCGTTCATGCGGGCGTCTTTCATAGCTGTCATAAAAGAACTAAGTTCTTCCGTCGTCAATTTGATATTTGCAAAGAATTCAGCAGCAAACGGGTCTTTCTCACTGAATCCTTTCCAAGCAACAGCATGTATCTCTTCAAGGTCACCATATACTTTCTTCGGATCATTCAGAAATTTCAAATCAAACTGGTCAAACATCCAATGTGGTGTCCAGCCTGTAATAACAATCCATTCTCCTTTATCCATTGCTTTCTTCAGAGACGCCAGCATAGTTGAGCTACTTGAAGTCATAAGAGTGTATCCGTCAAGTCCGTAAGCAGAGATCGCCTTATCTGTGGTTTTCATAATTCCTGCACCGGCATCGATTCCTACTATTTCAGAAGAAAAACGGTCTTTATTGGCTGCCAGTTCGTCTATGGAATTAATGGTAACATATTGTGGTACGACCAGTCCGACACGTGCTTCTCCATAAACCTCACCCAAGAATTCAAGGCTATCTCCGTATTGGTTCAAGTAATCTTTCATCGTTATCGGCAACCAAGCATCCAAAAAGACATCTGATTTCTTTCCTGACATAGATACGAAAATCGGAGCAAGGTCTGCGTTTTGCAATTCGACTTCGTAACCTTGTTCTTCCAGTACCACCTTAGCCAAGTGACTCATGGCAATACCTTCCAACCAATTGGCATAAGCTATTTTCACTTTCTTTTTATCTACGTCCGAATTCGTACAGGAAACCAGTAAAAGCAGGGCGGACAATACTATTCCTACTAATTTATATATTCTCATTTTCGTTCCTTTCTGTTTTTAGTCTTTCTTGTTTTTTCGTCCTGCCATACCTTGGGTAATACGGTCTAAGATGATAGCTAAGATAACCACCGCTATACCACCTTCAAATCCCAAACCGATTTTCATTTGGGTAATACCTTTCAAGACGATTTCCCCTAAACCACCGGCAGCAATCATGGCAGCGATTACGACCATGGAAAGTGACATCATTATCGTTTGATTTACTCCGGTCAAAATAGTAGGTAATGCCAGAGGAAGCTGTACTTTATAAAGTAGCTGCCAGCGGGTAGCCCCGAATGACCGGGAAGCTTCCACTACATTTTTAGGGACTTGCCGGATTCCCAGTCCGGTAAGACGAACTACGGGCGGCATGGCGAAAATGATAGTCGCAAACACTCCCGGAACTGCTCCCAAGCCGAAGAAAAGGACAGCGGGAATCAGGTAGACAAAAGCAGGCATAGTCTGCATCAGATCGAGAACGGGACGAAGTATTTTATCTGCACGCGGACTGTTCGCCGTCCATATCCCTAAAGGCACGCCGACAACCAGAGCCAAGCAAGTAGACGACAAAACGAGAGCAAGCGTTTGCATAGTTGCTTCCCAAAATCCCATTCCATAGATAAGCAACAAGCCTAATACGGTAAAGATAGCCGTTCCACGCCCGGCCTTCATCCATGCTGCGACAGCAAGCGCCAGGATAGTTATATAAAAAGGTATTCCGAAAAGTACATGTTGAAATCCTATAATGAAACTACCGATGCCTGAATTCACGGCATCAAAAAAAGTAGAAAAATGCACCATCATCCAATTAATGGCACTCTCTATATATTGTCCTATATTGATCATAAGTCTATTGCGTTTTGAATTATTTCGTTTATTTCTTCTTTATCTTTCCCCGTTACTTCGATGATTAAGGATGATAACGGAATAGTGCCCAGGAACTCACGGGTTTCGTCAATTACCCAAACGGGTGAATTGCTCTTTGTCATCAGGGGGAGAATATCTTCCAGTACCGTATCACACAATACGGAATGGACTTCCGTACGCACAACCGTTTCGATAGATTTTTCCTGTTTGTTACGCAGTTTCAACAGGTCGTTCAAGCGTACTTCACCTACCAGTTTATCGTCGGCATCTATGACGGGAAGTACTGTTATATTCTTCGCACGCATTTTACGAATCAAGACTTCGGGACCTTCTTTTTTCAGACGGGCTACCAATGGTTTGTCAATCATCAAAGATGAAGCGGTGATAATTTTACTCCTGTCAACGTTTTCTACAAAGCGGGCTACATAATCGTTGGCCGGTTCGGTCAGAATCTCTTCCGAAGTTCCTATTTGTACTACTTCTCCATCTTTCATGATAGCAATACGGTCGCCCAGTTTAATCGCTTCACTCAGGTCGTGGGTGATAAAGACAATAGTCTTTTTCATCTTTGATTGCAAGGCGAGAAGTTCATCCTGCATCTGTACACGAATCAAGGGGTCGAGAGCAGAGAAAGCCTCATCCATTAAAAGAACTTCGGGATTATTGGCTAAGGCACGAGCCAGTCCGACACGTTGCTGCATCCCGCCGGAAAGTTCGCCTACCATTTGGTTCTCGTAGCCTTTCAATCCAACGAGTTTCATACTTTCCATGGCTTTCTTTTCTCGCTCCTCTTTCTTCACTCCTTGAAGTTCGAGACCGAACGCTATATTATGTAATACAGAACGGTGGGGTAACAGACCAAAGTTTTGAAATACCATTGCCAGTTCTTTACGCCGGACTTGCAACAATTCTTTTTCAGACACCTTGGATATATCTATTCCATTCACAAGTACTTGTCCCGAAATGGGACGTATCAGACGATTAATACAACGCAGTAATGTCGATTTCCCACTGCCGGAGAGCCCCATTATCACAAAAAATTCTCCTTCGTTAATTGAAATATTAGCATTTTTCACTCCTACTGTACACCCGGTATCTTTTAGGATCTCCGATTTACTTTTATCTTCTTTCAGCATCTTGAGAGCTTTCTGTTTCTCATTACCGAAAATGAGATATAAATCCTTTATTTCTATTTTGCTCATATAATAATATATTGGTTTAGATTATAATATTTGTTTTGTTTTCAACTGTCGCGCCTACCATTCTCACCAATGATAAACAAGTTGAAAGTTCGCTTGGTTCGGCCACATTACATGATAACATGGCAACCTTATGAGTTTTAAATGATTAAAAAACAGACTGAGTAGTTTAAAAGGAATAGAATTTGGTAAGATTATCCTCTCAATGAACAGTAAAAACAGTATTTTTATATATGAATGACAGCCTGTTTTTGCATATTATTTCGACAAAGATAGGCAAAATAGATTAAAGATACAAATTTTATTCAGAAACGGAGTAATTCCAAAGGTGCTTTTTCAGGTCTACACACCCATTTTGTTTGAAAGAAACTCCCTCTTCCAATAGGATTTGTTTTTGTTCTTCCCAACCGGGAACAAGACGTCCTGATGCATTGACTACTCTATGGCAAGGAGTGGAAACATTATCCGGCACTTGCTTCAAAGCACGTCCTACCATACGGGAACATTGAGGCATCCCCAGTAACGCAGCAATACTTCCATAGGTGGAAACTTTACCCAACGGAATCTCACACACCACCTGATACACTTCCCGGCAGAAGGTTTCAGACAGACTCGCTTTATCTACTTTATAATCTTTCATTGCCCAGGTTTCTACTGATTTCGTTCCCCAAAGCTAGATAAAAAGAAAAGAATTTGCAAATAATTAGTTTGCATCATACAATATTTGCAACTTTTCTTGCTTTATCTACAAATTATTACGAAATTTGCCACGGTAAAACAATAAAGTTACTAACAAAGCAAACTACTCTGTTATGAAAAAGAAAAATATCCTATTTGCAACCTGTTTATTGGGAGCATTCGCTTTCAGTTCCTGCGAGAAGAATCTCTATGATGAAAGTAAGCAATCTGAGAAAGAAATCAAAATGACCGATCTCAACATTCCGGAAGACTTTCAGTGGAATTTAACTCAAGTCACTAAAGGAACGACTATTGCCAACACACAGACTAAAGTTTCATTATTTCTAGATGAAAAATGTAGTAAAGATGAAAAAGTAGCAACTATCCCGGTATATAATAAGGCTATTAATTTACCTTTAAGTCTTCCGACTTACGTAAAAACTATATATGCCCAATACCAAAGTAAAAGCGGTAAAATGATTACTAAATCTGTAGCCGTAAATGCTAATGGTAGCTACACACTTAATATCCCTGATGCCATTGAAGCTATTCCGACTCGTGCTATCACACGCGATAACAATAAAAAAGATGATGATTATAATATAGAAGATGATATAAAATATGATAAAGAGCGAGGAGTCGTTTATCATCCTAAAAAAGGTTGGGGAACAATTATGTTTGAAGACCAATTTCCTTCACTCGGTGATTATGATTTCAATGATTTTGTAGCAAATTATCAAGTACTATTTGAAGTAAGCAAAGCAAAAGAAAAAGATGAATACGAAAGTAAGTACATAGTGATAGGTCTATGTTTAAAAGCCGTCGGAGGCGTATTCCCCTATAATCCTTATTTGAGGCTCAAAAAAATAAAAAACAAAAACATCGAAAGCGTTATGATGAGTCATTATAAAACAGGAGAAGAAATTGAAGTTAACCTAATTGACAATAAGAATCCAAAAGGTAATCTCATCATTGATTGCACTCCTTTAGTTCAAAACTTAGATAGACGTGGAAGTAAATACTTCAATACAGAGAGGAATGCTTTAGTAACCAAGGAGGAAGATCTGCCTGAAATTATTATTGAAATTAAACTCAAAGAACCAAAAGAAATAGATGATATATTAGAAGACGACGAGTTTGATTTATATCTAAAACGTAATGATAACGGAACGGAAATACACATGAACGGTATTGAACCAATAGCTTACCAATACCCATTCAATGACAAAAATTTATATCCGATATATGAAGAAGGAGAGGAAGAAGACGATAACTACTATTATAGTAACGAACGTCTGATCTGGGGATTAAGAGTACCGGGAAATGTAGCACACACCATTGAAAAAGGTGATTTCCTGAAAGCCTATAAAGGTTTTGCCAAATGGGCACAAAGTGGTGGCAAGAATGAACAGAACTGGTATAACCAAGGAAATGCTGACGACAATCTATTGATTCATTACTAACTCATACAAATAAGAAAGTCCGCCTCCCAATAATGGGTAAGTTTACCATTATTGGGAGGCGGACTTTCTTATTATATTTCGACGTAAACTATCTTGTTTTATCCTTTTCTCTTTAATAAATCTGTCGGGCTCTCCCCAAACAGTTCTTTATAACATTTGGCAAAATAAGAAGGGGAACTGAAACCGACTTCATAACCAATCTCCGACACTGTCATATCCGATGAAGCAAGCAGAGACGCGGCTTTCTTTAGACGGGCAATACGGAGTAATTCATTAGGAGAATAATTAGTCAAGGATTTTATCTTACGATAAAGCTGTACGCGGCTCAACCCCATATCTTTGCCCAAATCTTCTACGTTCAAACCGGAATCTCCCATCTTCTCATCAATCAAAGCTTTGAATTTCTCTACAAATTCCTTGTCCATATCACAAACATCTTCTTTCGCCAATGCCTGTCCGTCACCAAAGAACTGTTTCAGACGGCGATGCGAATCTATCAGATTACGAACACGTGCCAACAGTAATTGAGAACTGAAAGGTTTGGAGATATAAGAATCCGCACCACCGTCGTACCCTTGAATCCTCTGTTCATCTAAAGAACAGGCTGTTAATAAGATAACAGGAATATGGCATGTTTGCAGTTCGCTTTTCAGACGGCGGCAACATTCAACACCGTCAATACCGGGCATCATTACATCGGAGATAATCAAATCCGGGACATATTTCATAGCTTTGCGGATACCTTCCGAACCATCTGCCGCTTCAATGACAGCATAGTCTGCATGAAGTAATCCATGAACATACAGACGAATATCCGCATTATCATCAATGATAAGTACAGAAGGTTTGGAAGAATCATAGTTCTTCTCCAGTTCCTCTTCTTCAACGGGCACAGCGTTATTCAAGGGAGATACTTCGGAAGCAGAGGTTGCGGAAGAATCTTCCAAAGAAGACACTTCGCAGGTCCGTACCGGTAAATCGACAGTAAAAACAGTTCCTTGCTTTTCATCACTTTCCACTGATATAGTTCCACCGTGCAGTTCGACGAAAGCCTTTACTAAAGCCAATCCTATTCCCGAACCGGCATGATGCATATCTATTTTATAAAAACGATCAAAAATATTACGAATATGTTCGGCAGAAATCATCGAACCAGTATTAGATACAGTAAAACGAATCCAACGGCTATCATCTTTTGTCAAGGTGGACAAACGGACGGCAACTTTTCCATTTTCCGGCGTAAACTTAAAAGCGTTCGACAGAAGATTAAAATAAATCCGTTCCAACTTCTCCACATCGGCTTGTGTATGATAATTCGAATCCGGCATATTATCGAAAGAGAAATGGATATGCTTCTTACGGGCTGCCGCCTGGAAAGATTCATTCCACCCTTCAAAAGAAGAAAGGATATCTACCGAAACAGGAGTATATTCCATTTTTCCGTTCTCATATTTACGGAAGTCCAGAATCTGATTGACCAAGCGCAAGAGAATATTTACGTTACGCTGAATGAGCAACAACATCCGGTGCTGGTCTCCGGTCAGCGTTCTGTCTGCCAATAATTGTTCCACAGGATCAGCAACCAAAGTCAGAGGGGTACGGAAATCATGAGAGATATTCGTAAAGAAAACCAGTTTGGCATGAGTCGCTTCTTCCAGTTGATGCGACAGTTGAATCAGTTGGTCACGCTGTTCCTCCAATTTATCCCGCTGTTCTTCGAGTTGCTTCTTCTGTTCTGATAATTCCCTATTCAACCGGTTCTTGGAACGGAGAGATTTATAAACGACAAGTAGCAATCCGGCCACCAATAACAGAATCAACAAACTTCCATACATGATAACCTGCTGGGTAGCTACCCTTGAAAGATAACCACTGATACGTCCGTTCAGTGTTTCGATTTTTTGGTCGAGTTCTGAAATATGAGTAGTCTGAAGTTGCATGATATGCGCATTGGTACGGTCGACAACAGCCGTATTCATCACCGTTTCGCGAGGATAAGATTTCTTTTCGAGAATGTTCATTGCCAGTTGCAGTACTTTATCTCCATTGGTAGGATAAATGAAAGTCGCGTCCAATACACTATCGAGCACGAGTTCCAGACCATTTCCCTTACCAGGCAGGGCGTCAATGCCTACAAAAATCATTTCTTTTTCCCGTCCGGCTTTTTTGGCGGCCTGATAAGCTCCCGGAGCTATTCGGTCATTATGCGCATACACAGCATCAATCTTCGAGTGACGTCGAAGCATACTGTCCATTTCTACTTCTGCCGGCCCACGCTCCCAAGCCGCATCTGCTTTATCAATCAGCTTTATCTCGGGAAAATGACTGATAGCAGCCATAAATCCCTGATGACGTTCCATGGCGGGAGTCGAGCCACTTAACCCAGTCAGTTCAACGATATTACCTTTCCCTTTCAGGCGGGAAGCGATATAATTGCCTACCGCACGACCGATTTCATAATTATCCGCACCAATATAAGCAGTATATTTATCCGAAAGAATTTTCCGGTCGACCGTGATGACCGGAATTCCTTTCCGGTAAGCCTCCTCAACAATTGGAGTCATGGGGGCAGCCTCATTAGCTGAGATGATCAGCAAATCCACTCCCTTATCCATAAAGTAATGAATATCTTCCGCCTGTCTGCGGTTATCATCACCGGCAGAACGTATCTCGACAGATACACCATCATAGAACATCGCTTCACGAAGTATCTCATCATTCATCTTATGTCGCCACGAATCATCACTACATTGCGCCACACCGATACGAAAACGGGGAGTATCCTGCCGACACGCCGTTATCCCAATAAGGCAAAGCAGTATTGCCGTCCAACGAAAATATCTCATAGCACTGTGCTTTTCTTTCTTCATCGTACCTCTTACCATACAAAATCCTATTCTATATCGGGATAAAGATAATGGTTTTCTTTCAAAAGAACACAAAGAACAGATTGAATAAGACGGAAAAAGTTCTCCATATCTGTTATATCCGTTAATCTCATTTTACCGTCAGTAGCCTGCTTTTTCAAAGCATACGTTATCAAAACAGAACCTCTCAAAGCATAACATTTAACTTTGAGAGGTTCTACATAGATAACAGATACTGATTCAATCTGCCAATATGTAAAATAGGATTATAATAGTCTGTCTTTCAACACCTGCGGCAGTTCCGGCATCGCCCCGCTCTGCGTACAAACGTAAGCAGAGACTTCCACAGCCAGTTTGTGTGCTTCGGGCACCGGCTTTCCATTCAATATGGAAGCACAGAAGGCAGCCGTAAAGGAATCGCCTGCACCTACCGTATCGGCCACGGGGACTTTCGGAGTCTCCTGGAAGGAAACAACCCCCGGAGTAAATACATAGCTGCCATTGATGCCGCAAGTCAGAATCAGCATTTTCAGGTTGTATTTAGCTAACAGAATCCAGCACTTATCCTGCAAGTCAATGCCCGGATAGCCGAACATACGACTGATAGTCACCAGCTCTTCATCATTTATCTTCAAGACATTACAACGTTGGAAAGAGTCACGCAACACTTCTTTGGTGTAGAAGTCCTGACGGAGATTGATGTCGAATATCTTTAATTGTCCATCTATCTCGGGCATTGTATCCAAGAAACGGTTGATAGTGGCACGGCTTGCTTCGTTGCGCTGTGCCAGTGATCCGAAACAAACGGCACGTGTGTTCAGCGCCAAACGTTTCATTTCGTCCGTGAAAGGAATGTTATCCCAGGCGACACCTTCCTTAATTTCATAGCAAGGCACCCCTTCAGCGTCCAGTGTCACTTGTACTGTACCCGTAGGATAATCTACCCGTTCAATCTGAGTATTCAGTTTCTTTTCCTTGAATACCGACATGATCTCGTCACCCAGTTCGTCATTGCCCACTGCACTGACCACACGGCTGTCAAAGCCGAATTGTGAAACATGATAAGCGAAGTTTGCCGGAGCACCGCCTATTTTCTTTCCTTCGGGCAACACGTCCCAAAGCGCTTCACCCATTCCTACTATTATATTATTCATGATAAACAGAGTTTAATTGATTCTCAAATATAAAATTATTTTCTGATACGGAACGTATAAAACAGCAAATAAAGTACACCGACAGTCATGACGGCAATTGCGCCGTTCTGCCCCATTGAAGTGTCCGAAGCCACTCCCATAGCCAGCGGGAACACCGTTCCGCCGAAAAGTCCCATAATCATCAGACCGGAAACTTCGTTTTTCTTACCCGGCAAATAAAGCAATGCCTGCGAGAAGATAACGGAGAACACATTCGAGTTGCCAAAACCTATCAAAGCGATACAAACATAAATGATTGCCTTTTCGTGGAAGATAAACAAGCCAATCATGGCTGCCAACATCATAATAACACTGACAGCGAAGAAAGACTTCGCGGACATCTTGCGCAATATGAAAGATCCGAGGAAACACCCTGCCGTACGGAAAATGAAATAAAGACTCGTTGCAAAAGCTGCGTCATCCAATCCCATTCCGATGCGCTCCATTAAAATCTTCGGGGCGGTAGTGTTTGTGCCCACGTCGATACCGACATGACACATGATACCGATAAAGCAAAGCAGGATAAACGGCTTGCCGAGCAAGGCAAGGCATTGTCCGAAAGTAGACGGTTTGCCTTCTTCCTTTTCTTCTTCAATCTGCGTGGCGTTGAGCAGAAGAATGGCGACAACGGCCACTATCATATAAACCGGGAAAAGAATCCGCCAACCCAAATCGAAAGACGGAATAGCTTGCGTCGCTCCCCACATGGCAATGTATGGTGCCAGGAAAGAAGCAATCGCCTTTACGAATTGTCCGAAAGTCAGGCTGCTCGCCAAGCGGTCACCACGCACGATATTGGAGAGCAACGGGTTCAGAGAAGTCTGCATCAACGCATTTCCGATTCCCAACAGAGAGAAGGAAATCAACATCAACATATAACTGTCACCAAAAACCGGCAACAATAATGAAGCGAATGTCACGAGCAGACTGAGCAATACGGTTTTCTTCTGACCGATACGGCTCATCAACATCCCTGTCGGTACGGAGAAAATCAGGAACCAAAAAAAGACGAGTGAAGGGAAAATGTTTGCTTGTGAGTCCGACAGGCCGAGGTCTGCCTTTACATAATTGGAAGCAATGCCTACCAAGTCAACGAATCCCATGGCAAAGAAACATAGCATCACCGGGATCAGTTTGGAGAGAGAAGAGTTTTTACTGTTTTCCATTGTTATATCTATTATTTTATAAATTCTGTGTCCTTATGGCTTAACCGGTCCGCCCCTACGGGAATAAACCCGTTTACCGCTTATACAGTTGATGTTTCATACTGATATAATAGGATGAAAGCTACGGTAATGTTGATTCGCCACGGCCGTGACGAATTCTTTCCATGGCTGTGGAGAGATCTCTTCATGGCTGTGGAGAGAAGTTACCACGGCCGTGGTGAGGTATTAATACCGTAAGCCTGACAGAAGTATACCGTTGCCTTCAGTGTACTAATCCGTAGGGGTAGACATACTCTGCCGTAGGGAATCAGGAAAAGAGCGCATAGATTAAATGGCAGAAGCTTATTGCTTCAACCGGTAGACGATAAACGAGTCTACCTTGTAGGCTCCGCCTTTGCTGTAAAAATCG
This sequence comes from Bacteroides caccae, assembly GCF_002222615.2. NCBI lineage: Bacteria > Pseudomonadati > Bacteroidota > Bacteroidia > Bacteroidales > Bacteroidaceae > Bacteroides > Bacteroides caccae. Next base: position 4,105,113 of record NZ_CP022412.2, read on the forward strand.
ATGTGATTGTAAGGTTCCGAAGGGAAGACCTGATTGGTCATTGCGAAACGCCCACCGTCACCAAATGCTTCCACGCTTGATTTATCTACAAACAAATGAAGCTTCAGCTCATTCTTACCGCTTTCAACAGCTGTCCACGTCAGTGCCGGGAAATTCTCGTTGAAGCCGACATCACCACTTTTACGACGGTCCATAGAGAATCTATTCTCTTTCATATCATATTGCATATCCACTTCTTCGCCCTTATCATTGTAAAGACGGAAGCCGATAACGTCCGCATGCAGGTTCTTGATAGACAGTTCTATTTCGTAAGCGCCTTCGTTGACCGGAATCATTTCTTTTACCGTACGTGTTCCGTTCACTTTGAACGAACGTTTCTTTGAGATGTCACGCAGTTTCTGCAATTCGGGAGACGGGGCAGATTGGAGATAAGTCTCACCGCCGACGGTAAAGAGGCCCAAATCGCGGGGAACGGAGTTCGGACTGCGGTATTGGGAAGTCGGAACATCGTTGGCATATTGCCAGTTGCTCATCCATGCAATAGCGATACGGCGGTTGTCGGGAGCATCGCTCCAAGTCACGGTTGCATAATGATCTTTTCCCCAGTCCATCCATTTGGTTTTGGAGGGAGATTCGTTTACAAATTCTTTTCCGTTGAAGGTTCCTACAAAATATTGAGTGGCACTTCCTCCGAACGGACCGCCGGGATTCAAATTACAAAGCAACACCCACTTCTTTTCATTCGTCCCTTCTACCGGAAGTTCAAACAAATCGGGACATTCCCATACGCCACCATGTGCGCCCTGGCCTTCTCCGAAACTGCTTTCGTACGTCCAGTCTTTCAGATTGGGAGAAGAAAAAATCTGCATCTCCTGTCCTACTGCCAATATCATAATCCAGCGCCGGGTTTCTTTATGCCAAAAGACTTTCGGGTCGCGGAAGTCACGTGCATCGGATGTCAGCACGGGATTGTTCTCATAGCAGGTGAAAGTGCGTCCGTTGTCGGTACTGTAAGCAATGCTTTGTACTTGCCGGTCGCTGTTTTGCGTATAAATGGCGATGATAGCTCCCGCACCGAAACCGGCAGTGTTATCGGTATCGACAACAGCCGAACCGCTGAAGATAGTTCCCAATGCATCGGGCGCAATGGCTACGGGGAGATGTTGCCAGTTTACGAGGTCTTTGCTGATAGCATGTCCCCAGCTCATATTTCCCCATTTGGAGCCGTAAGGGTTGTATTGGTAGAAAAGGTGGTATTCGCCATCCTTGTATACCATTCCATTGGGGTCGTTCATCCAACCGTAAAGAGGTGAGAAGTGATAGGTGGGACGGAACTTTTCGCGGTTGCCGGTATCGAAGGTGTCGGCCAACTTCATCTCCTTGCAGCAAACAGCAGAAAGTTTACCCCGTACAGGGTCGTTCGAGCCCAACTTAAACTTCAATAGTACGTTTTTGCCGGTATAGCCCGAAAGGTCCAGCGGAACGAAATAGTCCACTCTGTTCACCGCCAGACGAACGTCCGCAGCCTTCACCTCTTTATTATTAACGATCATGCTGACACGCACATCAGGCATCACCTCCTCAACGGGGAGAAGCAAATATCGTTGGTTCGTGTTTATCTGTACCAGACAATGCCCTTCGCCCAGGTCCTTGATTATCAAGGAAGGTGCGTCGGCAACAGCGTCCGGAAATGAGAAAATCATCATAGCCAGCATTGCCAATAAGGTCCGTAACTGTTTAAACGAGAATAATACATTCATATCAATATGGTATTAGATTAATTATTAGTATTCATAGCCTTTCATTTGTCACAATGCAAAGATAGGCGTAACGGATAGCTACACCTATCACTTTTGTTTCAAAAGATAGAAAAAATGTTACCTGCCTATTTCTTAGCGCTTAGATAATGCAATATGTTCTTCGTCATGAGCATGATATTATCCTGATAAACGTTCAGATTACTATTCTGGTTCCATTCGTAAGCGGCCAGTCCGAGAGCGATGCAAGTTCCTTGATATTCCGTTGTCGGGGCAAATTCCACCATTCCGGCACAACAATAGTCCGTCACATGACCCCATGTTGCCAAAACGGTAGCGTTATTTTCCTCTTCAAACGCTTTCACCACATTTCCTGCATTGGGGTAAAGGCCGGGGAAACCATAAGAATTCAAATCCCACATACAGTTATGGTCTTCACGCTGTCCGGGGCCGATCAACGGGAATGTTTCGTGAGGGAATTGGTCGGAAGTAACCATACCGGCAAAAGCAGGATGCGAGCGATGGTCATACTCCATTCCGATATTGGCATTAATCGTCCAAATGTCTGCGCCTGATCCGCCTTCACCGTCTCCAAATATTCCGGGAGCCCGTTCGGTACGTCCCAAAGGTACAACCAACTGAGTCGCATGATTGCTCAGGAACAGGTTTCCACCATTCTTATAATAGGTTGTCAACGCGGCAACCGCATCGGCAGACAAAGGTAACTTGTCCCAGCCGGCTCCAATACCCACACGGTCTATATGTACCCAAATAACATCATAAGCAGAAAGATCCTCGCCAGCCAATGCAGCGGCAGTAATGACTTTGCCATTTACAAACTGTTTCTTGAACCATGCATAGGAGGCCTTTTCATCATCATCTTCTATCTCTTCGGGAGTGTCATACGTTATCACATAAGCTGCGTTCGTCAAGTCCTGCGCTTCAGACGGTTTCACCTTTATATTTTCTTCTGTCACTCCGCAATCTATCACTTCGGACGATTCGCTGACATAAAAGACTTGATTGCTGTTCGTATTTTCTATCGTGAAACTTGCGAAACGGTTATTTTCCCCTTCCGCAGCATTCACAGTCACGGGGTTTTCTATACCGTCACTCCAATCCGCATGAATGGTGTTCGACGTGAAGTGGTTATATTCTCCTTTCACATGAATCACTCCATAGTCCGCCTCTTTGCCATTGAGTTGATTATCGCTCCTGCTTACGGTGAACACGTTGTCACTTATCAGATTGTTTTGCCCGCTTATATCAAAGAAGGTCATTTTGTTTCCTGTAAATTCATTATCCGAGATATTCACCCGGCTGCAACCTGTAAAGCTGGCACAACGGTCATCTTCCGCCGTCAGTTTGTTGTGAGAAAATATCAGATTACTTTCACCGGAGATACGCGCCGCCACACCGCCCTGCGCTGATCCGAAGAGGGAGTTGGTCACCATATTCTGTATGCCGCCGTTCATTTCAATACCATTCACTGCGTCGGTTGCATCTATCCGAGCCAATGTAATGGCATCACATCCCTGGAGTTTAATACCCTGGTACATATTCTCCATTCTGATGTTGAAGAAGTGCAGGCGATCGTTATCGTGCTCGACAAAGATTCCGGTTCCCTGATGATCGGCCTTTCCCACAAGTGTAAGTCCGTTTACCTCCACACCGCTGATACGGTTCTTACGTCCGTCTATATCGGCAACAGGGGCAACGTGTAATGCATATTCGGCATTTCCCAGTATCAGGCGACTTTCCCGGGCATCGGCAGCAGTAGCAGCGACGTCGTCATTCACGCCTTTCAGCGTCACGAAATTGCGGGTGAGCTGAATGGGACTATCCAAACGGAACGTTCCTTCGGGAATAAGTATTGTACCTCCCTCGGGCGGAAGGTCGGCTATTATGGCATTGATGAGGTCGGCACAATCGGTAGAGCCATCAGTCGGAAGCCCGAACTGGGTTATATCTATTATCTTCTGACCGTTACATTCATCACAAAGCGTATAGTTATCGTCATTGCTGCAAGATGTGCCCAATATAAAGAGCAGTCCGCTTATTAAGAATTTATTTATCTTCATGGTGTTATTATATTAATAATGGTATATGATAGGGAGGTTATTCTACTATGCTCACCTTATCGGATGATACACAATTGGAGACTTCGGTTTGTGCGTTCACCAGAAATACCCGATAGCTCTCCAAGTTGTCAACAAAGCAATTCTTGAACACGTTACCGGTTCCCTGTACGGCATTTACAGTCACAGCGCCGGCATAAGCCCATTCGCACGACAAGCTATTGGATGTAACCATATTATTGTTGCCCTTTACGTTGATGATGCCAAAGTCGTCGCCGTGGTCGAGCAGCTGGTTCTGAACAGCTCCCGTAAGCCAGAAGATGTTCTTATTCACCGTATTGTCATTACCGTTCAACACCAGAATACCATTATAGTAGCTCTTGAAGTTGTTGCCCTCAATCACACAATTATTACAAGCGTCAAGTACCAGATTTTCACGTCCGTCGGGATAAACCTGATTATTGATGAACGAAAGTTTGTTCACTTCCTGCACCTTGCAAGTAATCCCCGTAGGTTGAGCACCCAATTGGCAGTTCTTCACAACAATATTTTCACCGCCAATCAACTCGATACTATTAGGGAGTTCGCATACCCAGCAATTGACTATCTGCATATTTTTTGCCTGTTCTATCTTAACACCGGTATGCAAATTTATACCGATAATATTAGAAAGCATTCCATTATCGGTCGCGCCGGCAAAGTGTATGCCGATGTTCTTGGCTTCCGTGCCGCCTGACACCATCAGGTTCATAATCTTTACGCCTTTCATGCCCGTCTCCACTTTTATGGCAGCCTCGGCATTACGCGCCACCAATTTACTTCCACCGCCAGGACCCAAGAGGTCATTTATTCCATTCACGTCAATATTGCTGCGCATACCGGGATTCAATCCCTTGATCGTCACATTATGCTTATTGATTACAATGGGAGCGTCAAGTACAAAATCACCTTCGGGAATCACCAATACTCCCCCTTCGGCGGGCAACGAGGCTATTGCACTATTTATAGCTTTCGAACAGTCGGTCTTTCCATCGCCAACAGCTCCGAATGCAGTAACATCACCTTCGATGTCAGTATGGGTACCATAACACAACAGGTTATTGTCATCACTATCGCAAGCCGTGAACATACACAGGCAGAAGGCGCTCATCAAGTATCTTTTTATTTTCATCATATCTATATTTAAGGAGTTTATATTAGTTAAACTTACCATATCCTGGGTTTTGTACATAAGTACCTTCAGAGAAATTATATTGTGCATTGGGAATGGGTAAGTATTCATCCCTGCCACCGATGAAGCGGGCACCGCGATAATAAACACGCTTGTTTTGCTCCACAACGATGTAACTGTTCATGGTTTCCTCAGCAATCCCCCAACGTACCAGATCGAAGAAACGGTCACCTTCCATGGCAAACTCCATGCGACGTTCCCAACGTAATGCTTTGCGGGCAAAGTCCTGATTCCAACCTTCAGCCGGATATTCGCCTATCAGGTAATTGGCCGCATTTTGTTCGGGATGCTTAAAGTCCTTCACATAAGGACTATTCTTGGCACGCAGACGAATACGGTTAATAATCTTGCGGGCTTCTTCCAGTCCGGCAGCTTCGCCAATCTCTATCAAGGCTTCAGCCTTCCACAATAATACATCAGCATAGCGGATTATCTGCCAGTTAAGATGAGAGGCTCCCCAAGGCCACCCCTGGAACATATCTTCACTTTCAGGCGAGATGTAAAAGCGCTTGGTGCAGTTAAAGCCATATTCGCCACTGTTACGTATCCAATTTGCTTTGCAAGGCTCAACTGTGTAAGTTTTCCAGGTAATGCCCGGACGACCGGTAACAAAATCCAGACGGGGATCTACTGTTGCCTCAACGTTAGTGAGCTCATTCCCTTCGTACGTTCCATAATCACTGTTGTTGAAGGTATCAAACAAAGGCAGTCCATAGGCATCTGTCTTATACGCGTTTATCAGATTCTGACTGGGCAGGAAGAATCCGTCGCCACCGTAAGGACCTTTGGGGGCATTGAGCAGGTTGCTCCAATTTATGTTTCCGGCACCTTCGGTTTCATCATCCATCGAATATTGTACGGCAAACACAGACTCTACCCCATTTTCATATTCCAGTTGGTCGAGCTTCTGAAAGTCATTCAAAAGATCATACGCCTTCCCTTGCGCACCTACTTTATCACAAAGAGCCGCTACTTCAGCAAGCAACTGTTTGTCGACAGCAATGACCTGATTATTCTCATCTTGTTGGTAAGCCTGATAAAGTTTGGCTTTGGCAGCGTATGCGTATGCTATGTTCTTGGTGATACGGCCTATTTGGGATTGAGTGTCAGGCAAGTCGTTAGCGGCGTCAAGAAACTCCTGCGCAATCTTGCCAAGAAGTTCTTCGCGGGTAAACTGATTGTTGGGGATGTATTTATAATCATCAATATCCACGTTTTCGTCAAAGTAAGGTACTTGTTTGAAAAGGCGGACCAGTTCGAAGAAAAAATGTGCACGAATCACTTTCATTTCAGCTTTACGGCTCTTAAGTACCGGCAAGGTGTTCTCATCAAGTGTATTCATGACTCTCAATGCACTGTTGCAACGTTGCAAGCAACAATAAAGTTGAAACCATTTTTCATCGGCATTAGCCCATGTAGCATCTATCTTAAAAGTTTCAAGCAGTGTACAAAAGTCACCATCGTTTACACCACCGCCACCTTTATAGGCATTGTCCGAACGTACTTCACCATACGTCCAATTGGTCATCGGTACCCAGTGCATATCACGATTGGGACCTTTCAGCCCGGCGTAAGCCGAAGTGACCAGGAGTTCCACACCTTCAGCCGACGACAACAAATCGTCATTGAGTGTACCCTGAGGTTTAGTATCAAGAAAACGACTCTCATCACAACCGGCCAATAGTGCCACAACACCTGCCGCAAGGATATATTTCAATTTCATAATGTTCTGTATTTAGGATAAAAGATTAAAAACCAAGTGATAGACCGAATGTGTAGGTACGAGGCTGAGGATATGGATAGCCCAATCCTTCAGGGTCGGCACCAGTATAATTAGTCAGCGTGAAGACATTCTGCGCTTGCAGATATACACGCAAATTAGAAAGACGTGCTTTCTTAATCCACTTATCGGGGAAGGTGTAGCCCAGTGTCAAAGTCTTCAACTTCACATAAGAACCATCTTCAATAAAGAAAGTAGAACTGCGTGTTTCCACATTATTATCAACCACCGTCAGTGCAGGGATATTACAATTATAGACTCCGGTTTGCTCATACACATTCCAAGCATTCATTGCATCAATCAGACGCGTAGAGTGATTGCCCGTCCAGCCTTGGAAAAGATCCGTATAGAACTTTGAGTTATTCCATGCATCGCGAATCATACCGTTGAAGAATACGGAAAGATCAAACCCTTTGTAGGATGCACCTATGTTCAGACCACCGATAAACTTAGGCTGGTCACTGCCTTGCCAGTCCATATCGGCAGTATTGATGATGTTGTCGCCATTAAGATCCTTATAGCGAATACGTCCCACGCCGGGAGCACCAATCTGTACATCATACTTGCTCAGGTATTCATATACCTCTTGCTTGGTCTTGAATATGCCATCGGCTTTATATGACATCCATGAACCGAAAGGCTGTCCTACAATGGTTTTATCCACACCATTACCACCTCCCCAAGTGTATTTGATGACATCCGGAAGTTCGGTTATCTTATTTTTGTAATAAGAGAGGTTGAATGAGATGTCATATTTGAAGTCCTTTATTTCGTCCCTCCAGGTCAAAGTCGCTTCTACACCGTTATTATCCATACTGGCAGCATTATACCATTTATAACCACCTTCACCGATCACACCGATATATGGTTTCTGAATTAACATATCAGTGGTCTTCTTTTGAAAATAGTCCAGAGTCACCCCCAAACGAGCGTCAAAGAAGGCTGCATCAATACCGAAATTCAATTGTTTGGTTTCCTCCCACTTCAAATCGTTGTTGCCCGAACGGTCTTTCTGTACGCCGGGTACCACCGTCGCCCCGTCGCCGTTGAAATTGTAGGAACCATTGGACATATTGGTGTAATAGAGATTGTATGTAGCATTATTGTCAATCTGGTCGTTACCATTAATACCCCATGATGCACGCAGTTTAAGGTCTGACAGCCAACTTTGTGTACGTTCCATAAATTTCTCGCGTGAAACTCTCCAGCCGGCTGATACCGAAGGAAAGATTGCTGAATTGTTACCTTTACCGAAACGTGAGGAAGCATCACGGCGTACCGTTCCTGATATCAGGTACTTATCATCGAACGCATAGTTCACCTTACCGAAGTAAGAAACCATAGCATAAGTGGAAGCATTGTTACTCACACTTTTTCCTTCGGTCACTGTGTCCAGATAGCGATAGTCGAGGTCTTCTATCACCAATCCGCGACCATACCCCTGCAAATGTTCACCGTTTTCTTTCTTGGCCTCGGTTCCTATCACAGCACTGATATTGTTCTTTCCTAATTCTATGCTATAATTGGCGGTATTCGACCATACCCACTGCACACTATTATCCTGCCGCACAGTCAGCTCATTTATATCGACCTTACGATCGGCTTCGCTCCACTTCGGGACGAAGGTTGAGTTGAAACCGGTAGTATAGTTCAATCCAAACTGACTCTTCAATACCAGGTTTTTAATTGGCTCTACTTCCAAATAAGCACTGCCAAAGATACGCCAGTTTTTATGACGGTTATCAGCTTCGTTATCTGTCAAGCGAACGGCATTCGGCTTATCCCCCAATATGTCTACGTAACCACCGGCATATCCTCCGTTTTCATCATACACAGGAATAGCAGGATGCTGGGCAATCACAAGTTCTTCTATACCGGACGGATTGAGATGTTCCAACCAGTGGTTCACGGAAATGCTTTCACCCACACGTACTTTGCCATCAACAAAGCGGAAATTAGAAGCCAGGCGAGAATTAAAACGTTCATAGTCAGTGTTGCGACAAAGACCATCCTGATTCATATAGTTTATAGTAAGAGCTACATTACCGTCTTTGAATCCCTTAGAGAGAGAAAGGTTGTAATTCTGCATCAAAGCCGTACCGAATATCTCCTTTGCCCAATCGGTGTTACCCGATTTTATTTTGACTCCGTTCTGGTCGAAATAATATTCCTGCAACTGGGCTTTTTCCCCATTTCCGTACACTACACTGTTCGGATGAGTTCCGTAAGTGTTTTTATAGGCTTGCCAATAAACATCTCCCCATTGGTAAGCATCGAGCATATCAACACCACCGGCAAAAGTCTGGGCAGTGAGTGACATATCAAAACTCACTTTCACATCACCTTCCTTAGCACGCTTTGTGGTAATGATAATGACACCGTTGGCGGCCTGCGCACCATAGATCGCTGCAGAGGCCGCATCTTTCAGCACCTGAATGGATTCGACATCATTGGAAGAAATAATTGAAGCAACATTGTCATGTGTCTGAATGCCATCTATCACATAAAGAGGGGAAGAATTATTAATGGTAGTAATACCGCGCAACTTAGTATCCGTGTTCCCACCACCGGGTTTACCATCGGTTGTTACATTCATACCGGCTACCCGACCCTGCAAGCCCGACATCACATTACCTGTGGGAATATCAGCCACTTCTTTCATCTTCACCACGGCTACCGAACCTGTCAGGCTGGCTTTCTTCTCAGCCATATAACCTGTCACAACCACTTCATCAATCATCTTGGAATCTTCTTCCATTACTATCTTCAACGAAGGTTTTGCTGCAATAATCACTTCTTTATATCCTATATAAGAGATAGCTAATGATGCATTCTTCGGCACACTAATAGTAAAGTTACCGTCCAAGTCTGTAATAGTCCCTGTTGATTTCGAATCGTTTTGCACCACGGAAGCACCGATAATCGGTTGCCCGTCCGTCTTGGAAGTCACATTTCCCTTTACCGTTATGTTTTGCCCCCAAAGGACTGACACGAAAGCAAACAGGAAACAAACACTACAAAGAATTTTTTTGTTCTTCATAATACTGAGCATTAGTTTAATGTTATTAATTTAAAAGTACGAATATTCTCTTTATCGCTGTTGCAAATTACGGTTGATTTATGTCAATCGGCTAAAAAAAATGTTTCAAAGGCTGTAATATTTGTTGCATACCTCCTTATTTTATGGGATTTCAGAGGTGTTTCTCCTTGTCATAGGCTTAACCTATGTACTTTAAAAGTATCGACTTTGAATGTCCCGCCCTTGCTGTAAAAACACATACGATTGTATGGCTCTGTCGGGAAAACAAGATTGCTCATCGCTATCTTTCCTTCGTTCAAAAATATCTCTACCGAACATTTATCTACGAAAATATCCAGTCGGTACTTATTCTCTTTTCGGACAGGTGCCCATGTAGCTAATGCAAAATCATCAATGTAGTTGATAGAAATCGTTTTCCGACGGTCGTGTACCTCTATCTCATGTGTCACACTGTTTTTGCCAAAATCTACGATACCGCTCTTTGTACGATCCATTACCAGTTTCCTTTCAGGAAGATTAAAGTAAATATCCACCTTCTCACCTTTATCATTGAACAGGCTGAATCCAATAATTTCAGCTTTTTCTGCCGTAATGTCCAATGAAAGTTCGTAAGCACCTCCATTATCCGGTAATAAAGATTCAATATGATAATCATTTGCAACGGTAAAAGCAGGAATTTCTTTTGTCTCTTTCCTTAGATTTTTCACTTCCGCTACCGGAGCTGCAGAAAGATAAATATCACCGCTTTGCGTATAAAGCCCCAGTTCACGCGGCAAGGCGTTGACGCCACGAAACGGTTTGGTTGGGACATTATTACAATATTGCCAATTACTCATCCAAGGCACTACAATCACACGTCTTCCCATATTCGAAAAGGAAACTGTCGCATAATGGTCTTTTCCCCAGTCCAACCATTTCGTAACATCCGGTTTGCTATCACAAATAAATCTTGTTCCGTCAAAATCACCTATGAAATATTGGGTCGCACTGCCTCCGAAATAACAGCCGGGATTTACATTGACAATCAATGCCCATTTCTTATGTTCCGTATCACCGTCTACCGGTAACTCTACCATATCCGGACACTCAAACTGACAAGGCTGTACGCCATAACCTTCACCAAAGCTACTCATATAATTCCAGTCTTTCAGATCTTCTGAATCATAGAAACGCATCTCTTTATCGGCAGCAACAATCATTATCCATTTATTTCCCGGAGCATACCAGAATACCTTCGGATCACGAAAATCTTTCCTTCTATCGGAAGAACGCAAAATCGGATTCTTATCATATTTGGTAAATGTGCGACCGTTATCATTGCTATAAGCGAGACATTGAATCTGCCCGTTTTTATCGCTGGCAGAAGTATAAAAAGCTAATATGGTACCTGTACCGTAACCTGCCACATTTTCCTGATCAACAATAGAACTGCCGGCAAATATATGTCCCAACGTATCACGAACTATAGCAGGTGCCAAATGTTCCCAATGCATCAAATCTTTGCTTATCGAATGCCCCCAATGCATATTCCCCCATTTAGAACCATAAGGATTATACTGATAATATAAATGATATTCTTCATCTTCATAAACCAGCCCGTTCGCATTATTCATCCAACCATAAAGGGGAGCATGGTGATATACAGGGCGAAACTTATCTGTATGGGACGGATCGAATGTATCGGATAATTTCATTTCTTTCCAGCAAAGAGCATCTCCAAGGCTCTTTTGCACACGTACTGTTACAGTTTTAGCATCAGCAGGTAGGACAAACGGAACCCAATAGTCTACTTTAGTCTGTGCAAGCCGAATATCCATATCAGTATCCGCTGCATCTCCTATGTCCAGACGAACCCGGCTTTCTTCCGCTGCCTCTTCGATCGGAAGCAATATATAATTAGTAGGATTGGTGATGTGAATGAGAGTCAGGCTGTCTCCTTTCTGTTCCAACATAAATTTGCTTTTATTCGTATGGCAATAAATCAGTCCGTAAGAGACCGCCAATGCAAGTACCGCACCTTTACATAATTTCATCCAAGAGGTTGTTTTCATGGTAACAAAGTATTCTGTTTTATACAAGTATCTAATCAAAATTGACGGAGGCAAAAATAGGTCATATCTTCACCTCCGTCTATCAACTTTGTTTCAAAGGGTATCACTTTTGATGCAAGTCCTGAACATTTTCTTTTTTGCCTGTCACATCGCAATGAAGCTATCCCTCTCTTTGCATACCTGAATTTATTTTCCTACTTTTGAGACAAAGCTTTATTCTTCTGCTTATGCCAGCTAATAGAATACTTTCTTCGATGATCTGGTAAGAGTAACTAAAAATTCCGGAAGCAAAGCAGAAATAGTGAGCTTCAAAGTAGCGGCTGCCGAACAGTATAAGTAACTTACTTCTTTCATCTAAAAAATAAAGCTATAGAGATGTAAGAATCTGTTTATTTTTCGATCAAATTTCTTGCACATTCGTACCCTTCCTCATAAAATTCTGTCAGTTTCTGCACATCCCGTTCAATACGATCTACCATCACAGGATTCTGCGGACGGATAACGAAAATCTTTCCTTCATCCTCCATTTTCTCAACCATTTCCAACTGTTCATTGTAGACAGCACAACGGCGGCTGAGTGCTTCACGGAGTTTAGGATATTTCCGGTATACAAACGAAGGGACGCGAATATCTTTTGAATCTTTCCGATATCCCCGGTTGCGGGTAAGTACTACGACATTTCTCGTATAACCATCAGCAATCGCTCTTTGCAAAGGAATAGAATCTACAATTCCCCCATCAAGCATGGGAATATTATCTACATAAGTAATAGGACATACAAAAGGCAGACTACTAGACGCACGGACAATGTCTATCACCCGGCGTTTATCTTTCTTTTCTTCAAAATAGTTAGCTTCCCCTGTGATACAATTGGTAGTTACCATAACGAAACGTTCCGAAGAAGCAAAATAAGTTTCGTAATCATAAGGAAGAATATGTTCCGGAAACTCATTGAACAACAGATCGAAATCGAGAATATTCCGTTTTTTAAGCAGATGTTTCAGACCGATATAATTGTATTTCTCCAACAAGTCAATATTACTGTATTTAGCACGTCCTCGTTGGCGCGATGCATAGGACAGCCCGTTGCACGCACCGGCAGAAACTCCTATCGCATAAGGAAACCGGATATCATGATCCATAAAATAATCAAGCACGCCGCAAGTAAATACTCCGCGCATTCCCCCGCCCTCCAACACCAACCCTGTAGATTCATCAATTTTCAAGTTCTTCATCTTAATCTTCCCAATTTTATATTTATCACTCTCTTTACATACCCCGTTTTATTACTGTTTGTTGCATATATATTATAAAAACAAACAAAAAAGGCAGAACGTTTGGCAAAAATAGCAAATATTTAAACAAAACCTTGCTTTTTTGCTTCAATCTACGTAACTTTAGGCTAGCTTAATTGTTTTAAGGAGGAAATTATAAAAAAGTCCTGCCCGCAGGCAAGCACCATGAGAATACAGTTTGAGATTAAAGAAAAGTTGCCGGAAATTATTGAAGAAATCATGAATTCCGGAAAATGGCAAACTTCCGTAAAAGAAGAACTTAGCGGTCGGACGACCGTTGTGATCCGTGACCAAGCGTATGGCTCAGAAGCAACCATTGAAATCTATGCCAAATCCATTGAGATTAAAACCGCATGGTCAAAGTACTCCTACCGTATATTTGTCGCTAACGATATTGTATGGTGTGAATATAACGGGGCTTATCGTGGCCTACTGGAACAAGTACTCTTACCAACCATTACCCCTAAGGAAAGCTTGCTTGATTCTGACGTAACCGAAAGTTCACTCTATGGACGTGAACATAAAAAATTAAGAGAATATGCTGAAGACAATCTGAAACTGAAACAATTCCGACGGGAAAACTTCAATGAACAGAGAAACGGAACAGCAGCATTTGATCATCCGAAGCGTGTATACGACGAATTTATTAAAGAAGATTACGTAGTAACACCTAAAGACAATAAATAATGAAGAAGAGGGTATCCCCAAAGGATACCCTTATACTATTATCTATTTTATTTTAATTTAGCTCTGTAAGTCTTTTCCGAGAAAGTGATATTCAGGAAGAAAGCCAGTTTCTGTCCTTGAAACCTCCCTGAACTTACCTTAAATTGATCTGTATATTTTACCCCTAACGAAAGCGTACTGCGGCTACGGTATTCAAAATTAATTCCGGTACTGAGATAATAATTAGTTGTCGTCTTATTCTGAATAGAAAGATACGAATTCCCTATTCCGGCCCCGAGTAACAGACGTACAGGTTTCCGATAGGGATTCCCTAATGTATAACTCCCTCCCAACATCAAACGGTGCTGGTTATGAAAACTAACACTAGAACGAGAAAACTCCAACCGACTCCAGTCAACAAACTTATAATCGGCGGAAGCCATCCAACGCAACGTATTATAAGATACCCCTACTCCGAAAAACTGCGGTAAGCAGGTACGATACTTCTTACCTTTTTCTGTAATACTCCCACTACTACTGCTACTACTTACCGAATGATCGTTGTCTTGAAGCAAATCCTGGGAATATCCATATACAGCACCCGCTACCAACGAACGGTCACGCTCTATCTCATAAGTATACTGTAATCCAAAATCAACATACACTGTATGTTTATACGAACTGTTTGTTTCCGTAGCACTTCCCTGACTCTCCGATTGCGTAATAGTACCACCCACATAAGAAAAGTTAGCTCCCAGCGAAAGCCCTTTCCACAACTGATGAGCAACGCTGATTCCAACTTTGGATAATCCGCCTTCCCCTTGAAAAAGTGAAGTCACAGTCTCGCCATTTGTACCCGCTACATCCTGCTCGAGCGATATGGCATACCCCACACTACTGACAGGAGCCATAAAAATAGCCCCATACCACCGGGGAGCAATACGAAACCCAGCACCCAAATTATTAAGATTACCATTAAAAGAATGATTGTTTGCACCGGACTGTGAATACTTTTCATACGCTCCGCTAACTCCCAAATCGAAGAAAAAATACTGCGGCATCAATCCCGTCAAAGAAGCCGGGTTCGCACTATTATAAGCATTTTCTCCCCGCAATGCGATACCAACTCCCCCCATACCGGAATAGATTCCTCCTTCTCCGGTAGACAATTCACCCAGTCCGAACATAGAAGCCGGAGAGTTCGTCATGTTTTGAGCAGTAAGATTCAATAAGTTTGCACTTAATATGAAAATAGATAAAACTTTTCTTTTCATTTCGTATATGTCTTGTAATAAATAGTGAGAGATACATTATTATTATGGTCATTCATGGGATGTTTACTATCTCCGAAAATGACTCCCTGAACTGTGTTATAAAAATCATTGTCGGAGAGAAACAACTGTAATTTTTCGCGGCTCTGTCCTGCCGTCCCCAGATTATTCTGAATGAACGAGGTAATATCAAATGAATAATGAGTATCCTCATAATAGACATTGTCTTCTACCAGATTTCCTGTTTGTACGGAATTTCCGGAAAGGTCCGTTATGACACTTTGGGTTGAATTATTCTGGTCTGCCGTATAGAGAGTCAATGATTTCGGCAACGGATATTTTCCGTTATAAGTACCTTTTATAGGATAGAGTTTAAGTACCGCACTTTCAATGGAGACAAGTCTCCCTTTCTGGTTCAGATTATTCAGATGCGGAAATTCGAGATTGATATACATACCGGTCAATCCTTGCAGATACACCTGATGATCACTTTCAGAAGAAAAAAGATTATAATCAGTACCGGCTCTGAGAGATTCTATGGGAGTACCGGTACGGTCGTGTTCCACCTTTGTATAATTCAATGAACTGCTGGCCTTAAACACTAAAGTCTGTTCCGTAGGCTTTTCTTTGAGTTCATGATAATAAAGAGTCAGACAAAAACTGGAATCATTCACCTGAAAGCCGTTAATGCACGTCCCATTTTCATCGGGTATAAAAGCTATTCCTTTAAAAAAAGCGCGGAAACGCTCCTGCGATTCCATACATTCTTCATCTTCCAACATCAGATTAAACCATTTTTTTCCCCATTCGTCAGGCAGACGTAATTCATGCATCTCGTTACGGTGTCCGGGAGTAGGACGTATAGAAAGAGTAGCAAGAAGATTATTCCGGTTATAATTAACATTGGTCTTATTAAAAAGGTAACCATTATCTTCCAATGAGATTCCTTGTGACAGACTAAATAACTCAATACGATGATAAACCAGTGTATCGCCCAGATAATTCCCTGAAGAATACCATTTGAAGGTAATAGAGTCAAACTGATATTCAGTTGTTTCATTAAGAGAATGAGAAGGTACTTCATATTCCGCATAAAACGAAGTCTTAATTTCTCCATATAGATTGTCTTTATATCGCCCGATCTGGCAAACCGTATCTCCCGAAGTTGCCAAAGAGTCACTTAGCAAAGTACTTAACGTTACTGTACACGTATCTGTTACAGCATTCATAAAAGAACTATCCACCCATTTAGCCCCAATGGAAGAGGATTCATCCCTGCAAGAGAATAGGATACAAAACAACAGTAAAGAATAAAAAAGTGTAATAAATAGTCTCATAACGAATCTTATTTTTGAGTTGCAAAGGAACCCCTTTAGGAAAATATCCCCAAAATTTATCGACTATTACCCGCTATTTATAGACTCGCATTTTTTAGATAGAGGAAATAAAGCTGTTTGTCGATAACTTTTTTCTCAAAACGCATTGATAGCTACATTTGCGCCAAGTTTAAAATGTAATAAAACGAATGGAAATAATGAAAAAACTACAACTATTATTAGTGTCGGTAGCTATGCTATCAATTTTCTCATGTTCGGATGATGATGATGACACATTAGGAGTGTGGTATCGCCGTTCCGACTTCGATGGAAGGGCAAGAGAGGATGCAGCCGGATTTGTGATAGGTAACCGGGGGTACTTATGCGGAGGATATCGGGGAAAAGACCAACGGGAAAAAGACTGTTGGGAATACAATATTGATAATGACTGGTGGACACAATGCAAAGATATGCCCGACGATGCAACAGCCCGGAATGGCGCTGCCGGATTCGCAGTAGGCTCGAAAGGATATGTGACCACCGGATACACCGTATATAAAGATGATGATCCGATGCATACCGGAGGATACGCATATCTAAAAGACACATGGGAATATGACCCGGCAACAAATGAATGGAGACAAATGGATGATTATCCCGGAGATGCGCGAATCAATGCAATAGCCTTCACTATCGGTAACTACGGTTATGTGGGAACCGGACAATCCAAAGACGATAAACAGACAAAGGATTTTTATCGTTTCGACCCGACAGCCCCTTCAGGTAGCCAGTGGGGCATTGTAAACGGATTCGGCGGTCAGAAAAGAACCGGCGGCTTATCCTTTATCATCGACAATGTAGCTTACATCGTAGGAGGAACCAACAACGGTCAGGATGTTACCGACTTCTGGAAATTCGATCCCAGCAAGAGTGAAGAAAATAAATGGACCCGTCTCCGCGAAATCAAGAATGACAGCAGTGATGATTATGATGATGATTATAATTCAATCACCCGGACATACGGCTGCGCTTTTGTTATAGACGGCCAGGCTTATATCACTTTAGGGCAGACATCCGGTTCAAGCCTACGAAATAACTACTGGATATATGACCCCAACACAGATTTATGGCGTAGTAGTGACACGGAAGATGATTTTGACTATACCCCTTTCGAAGGAAGTGCACGCACAAAAGCGATTTGTTTCTCTACCGGCAAACGGGGTATTATAACTACCGGAGGAAGCAGTGGATACTATTATGACGATACTTGGGAATTACATCCGTATGAATGGGAAGAAGATGACTAAGAAAAACAGCAGTCGGCTCTTTGTTGCAGGAATATTAACAGCTGCCATTTGCCTGGCGTTTTCCGTAGCAGCCACCTCCGACACGCATTATTCGATCGAAATAATCGAAGTAAACGGAGGATACGGTTATCAAATATCCCACAACAACCATATAACCATATTCCAGCCTTTTATTCCCGCCATTTCGGGAAAAAAGCCTTTCATGGAAAAAGAGGATGCCAAAAAGGTAGGGAAATTAGTCATGAGACGTATGAAAACCGGAGAAAACTATACTGTTACCCGTCATGATTTAGAGAATCTCGGAATTAAAATAAAATAAATAAAAAGCGGAAAGTGAATTGGAAATAATTCTCTTTCCGCTTTTTGTTCATGAAAAAATAGAATATACACTATTTTTTATTCTTTTTTTATGCAAATTGTATACAGGAATATGGAATTACCCCAAGGATTCTCTATCTTTGTAACCAAAACAAATTTAATATTAATGTCATAAGAATGAAAAAGAGTATCCTTATCGCTGCTCTAGGCCTATTCAGCCTGAGCACAATGGCACAAGACGCAAAACCCGAAGAGGGCTTCGTTTTCACGACAGTGAAAGAAAATCCGATTACTTCAATCAAGAACCAAAACCGTTCGAGCACTTGCTGGAGTTTCTCAACTCTCGGATTCGTTGAATCAGAATTGCTACGTTTAGGCAAAGGCGAATATGATCTGGCTGAAATGTTTGTGGTACACAAAACGATGCAAGACCGTGGAGCCAATTATGTACGTTATCACGGTGACAGTTCTTTCTCGCCGGGAGGAAGTTTCTATGATGTGATGTACTGCATCAAAAATTACGGTATCGTTCCACAGGAAGTAATGCCGGGAATCATGTACGGCGATACTCTGCCGGTACACAACGAATTGGACGCTGTTGCTTCCGGCTACATTAATGCTATCGCTAAAGGTAAACTAAGTAAACTGACTCCGGTATGGAAGAACGGTCTGGCAGCCATTTATGACACATACTTAGGAAAATGTCCTGAAAACTTCACTTATAAAGGAAAGGAATATACACCGAAAACTTTTGCCGAATCACTGGGACTGAATCCGGACGACTATGTTTCATTGACTTCCTATACACATCACCCGTTCTATTCTCAATTTGCTATCGAGATTCAGGACAACTGGCGCAATGGCCTCTCCTACAACTTGCCTATCGACGAGTTTATGGCTGTAATGGATAATGCAGTGAAGAAGGGATATACTTTTGCATGGGGTAGTGACGTCAGTGAACAAGGGTTTACACGTGATGGTATTGCCGTAATGCCGGATATAAACAAAGAATCTGAACTTTCCGGTTCGGATATGGCCCGTTGGACTGGCCTGACCACTGCCAACAAACGTCAAATAATGACAACCAAACCACATCCGGAAATTGACGTCACTCAGGAAATGCGCCAGGTGGCATTCGACAACTGGGAAACTACCGACGACCACGGAATGGTGATTTACGGTATCGCTAAAGACCAGAACGGAAAAGAATATTTCATGGTAAAAAATTCTTGGGGTAAATCAGGTAAATACAACGGTATATGGTATGCTTCCAAAGCATTCGTCGCTTACAAAACGATGAATATCCTTGTACACAAAGACGCACTGCCTAAAGAAATTGCTAAAAAACTGGGAATCAAATAAAAGGAGTATCTCCACTTCTTAAAATAAAAGTCTCATTAGCTATAAATAGCTTCTGAGGCTTTTATTTTTAAGTAGTTATTTTCCGGACAACATACCGCATCGGATAAAGCATGACCAATGTTTAAGAGAAGCTTAGCTTACTGATAAATTCCGTAAACCGTTCTTTGTAATTATCACCCACAGGGATGTACGTATTCTTATCGAAGATAATACGGAGACGGGAGATTTCGGTAATCTTACGCAAGTTGACAATATAAGAACGATGCACACGCATGAAATGTGCGGGAAGCCGTTCTTCCATTTTCTGAAGACTGGCAAGTGTGATGACAGGCTTGTTCTCCCCCTCCACAAAAATACGGACGTATTCGCTCATACCTTCTATATAGCGGATATTATTAATATCGATGCGGACTACCCTGCAATCGCTTTTCACAAACAACGAATCGCCTTTTACCTGCGAAGCATTTCCCAGTTCACTCTGTTGCTCCAACAATTTATATTCAAACTGTTTGCGGGCCTTATCCGCCGCCTTCAGTAAGTCCTGAAACTCAAATGGTTTCAACAGATAATCCACCGCATCCAACTTGAAGCCGTCCACCGCATATTCGGAATAAGCGGTAGTGAAAATCACCAGCGGAGGACTTATCAAAGAACGGATAAAATCCAGCCCGTTCAAATCGGGCATATTGATATCTACAAATATCAGGTCGACATCTTCGTCGGACAATACCTTCATTGCCTCAAACGCATCCTGACAAGGTTTCACTAACGACAGGAAAGGGACGCGGGATATATAATCCGATAACTGTGCCAATGCCAACGGTTCGTCGTCAATTGCTAAACATTTCATTATAATAAAGGTATAATAAGTAATACATCAAATTTATTCTTATCCTGTGTGATAGAAAGCGTATAATCATTACCGAACAGAAGTCTTAGCCGCTTACGGATATTATCCAGCCCGATGCCGTGGTGTTGTTCGTCAGCCCTTCCGTTATTGCTATTCGTACAGCGGAAAGTCAATCGGTTTCCCTCCTCTTGTTGCACGATGACACGGACGAAAGAATCATTCCGGTAACTGACTCCATGCTTGAAAGCGTTCTCCACAAAAGAAATAAAAAGCAAAGGAGGTATCTGTACTTCAGGAACTTCGATGGGAAACTTCATTTCAATGGAGACTTTATCAGTATAGCGCAATCCCATTATGGCAATATAATTCTCCAGAAACTGAACCTCCCGTTTAAGAAGAATTGTTTTGTTACTAGCCTCATACAGCACATAACGCATCAGTTTGGAAAGCTCTACAATCGTACTTTTCGCCTTCCCCGTATCAATATCTACCAATGCGTGGATATTATTCAGCGTATTCATAAAAAAATGCGGGTTTATCTGATACTTCAGATATTGCAATTCGGACTGCAAGCGCTGGTGTTCCAGTTCCTTCAACATTTCTTCATCGCGAAAAGACTTGAAGAAAAGTTTAATGGCTATATTAAATCCTACCATAAGAAAGGCAATCATAAAATGAATAAGATAGCGAACTGTGATAGGAGGATAAAGAAACGGAACAGGTTTAAGGAGAGCCTCCGGACGTTGAAACTTTTCCACGGGATATTTCACCTGGTCCGGTAGTTCCCAATTAGCCGTCTCTTTCTTCCGCGCCTTTTCTCTCATTTCAATAATCTGATTCCGTCGGCTTTCCTTTGCTGAATGATACACAGGCTCCTGTCTGAATTCTTTCGGGAAACGCCCTTTCATCGGAAACGGAACAATCAAAAAAATAACACCTATTGCAAAAACTAAAGAAAGTGTATATTGCCAATATTTTTTTTTAAAAAGGAAATAAGGAACCAGCACATAGTTATTCAACAGAAAAAGCATAAAAAAAGGAAGAATTCCCAACCAGGAGTCACGTACAAGCGTGCGAACTTCTTCTTTCTCAAGTCCACCACTTACGGCAAAATATTCTCCGATCAACGGAAGAAAGAAAATAACACTCCAGATTACTCCGTAAATGCTTTGTTCCAATAATTGTTGCTTGCGCACTCTTTCCATGCCTCATTGTTCCATGTTAGCAGAAACAAAGATAAAACCGACACTCCTTTCATACAAAAACAATCGACCAAAGGACATATTTCAACGACAGTACATCAATCAGTGACGAATTTCACAACTTACAAAGTTGCCTGTAAATACATGTAGAGAATCTAAATAAACCTTAAAATGGATGTAACATTCTAAAACGGCTCTTTTCTTAGTTAGAAGTAGGAAAAAATAAGAACG
This sequence comes from Bacteroides caccae, assembly GCF_002222615.2. Classification (NCBI taxonomy): domain Bacteria; kingdom Pseudomonadati; phylum Bacteroidota; class Bacteroidia; order Bacteroidales; family Bacteroidaceae; genus Bacteroides; species Bacteroides caccae. The sequence continues at coordinate 4,126,868 of NZ_CP022412.2, forward strand.
GTTTCTTACACGCGAAATGTGTGGGACAGCGTTCTTTTATATACATATACCTTGTCTTGTTCTATCTTATTCCATTCTTCACTATGTTTCTTAAAAGAAGAACATATTACATTAAAAATAGAACATTAATTCAAATGCTTTTATATCATTTTTCTCCGTATAATTAAAAATAGAACATTAATTCATAAAAACAGACCTTGTAAATAAATAGATGTTAGCCGAACTTTGCAAAGTTTTATTAATTACGCAATAAAAACAAAAAAGAATGAAAAACTTACGAAAACTATTTTGTGTAGCTTGCGCAGTACTTTTCTTTACATCATGTGAAGAAACCTATAACGACAAGTTATTTTGGCCGGGAGAAATCAGCCAGGAATATGGCTCGTACATCAAGCCGTATACACTGGATTTAACTTACAGCGGCGAGAAACTAATCGGAAAGACTGCCAGTTTCAAAACGGAAGATAGTGAAACGGGAACACTGACACTAAACGGAATTATCCCGGGAGAAGTTACTACTCCTATCAGTCGCATCAAGCTTAATGAAAACGGAGAAAAAGATGCCTATACCTTTAGCGGAACGAATATCACGATGGGGGGAGTAACGGTGAAGTATAATGGAATCATTACTCCAAAAGCAATGAAACTCTCACTGGATGTCACAATGGCTCATGCCAATAATCTGGCTCATACTTATGCATTTCCTGCATATTCACATACTACAAATGAAGAAGCAACCATTCGTAATAGTGGAGCAAGCTATGTGAATATTACAACGAAAGAAGGAGCCGAATCCATTGCTCCTATCGTTTTGCAAATGCAGCAAATGGCAACTAATATATTAGATGTACTCTTTCCGTATGTACTAAAGAATATTACATTAGAAAAAGATGGTATTGTTACTGCCAACTACACCACAAGTCCCATAGACATGAAAGAGATCATGGAGGTGGCTAATGCAGGTAAGACGGATGCAGAATTCCGTGGATTAATCGGCCAACGTACTTATGTTTCTTCCCCGAAAGGTTTGGCCTACTGGAATCAGACGGGTGATAAGGCATTTGTAGTACAATTGAACATACCAGCCATTATTTCACTCATCGCCGAGAATAACGGTCAGCAAATTGATCCCCAACTTATTGCAGGTATCAGCGAAGCTCTTTTAAAATCGGACCCTGCCCGATTGAAGCTAGCATTAAGTACGCTCAACATGATTTTAAACAATGAGATAATCACCTATATTTTAAAAATGGATGATAACACTTTTGTAACTTTACTTTCATGGATGAGAAATGGTATTCCAATGGGTATTAGTCAGGCTACAAAAGATCATACTTATATCTATTTTAAAAAAGAGACACTAACTCCATTTATCAATATCATTGATATTTTATTAAAAACAAACTTAGATGAGGTTGTAGCATTATTCGACAAAATGGAAATCGGCGTAGACCTTACTATTCAAAAATAAATCATTTTAAAATAAAAAACGATGAAAAAATTATCTATCTTATTCATAAGCTTCCTTACCGTAATATCCGCATTCTTAATATCTTGTGACGAAGACCACTATGGACCGGCTCCAGTAGACGTGACAGCCAATTATTCAAACAAGATTTCGAATCCTAATCCCAATTTAGTTCTTACATACAACGGTGATGCAATGAACGGGAAATCTGTTGATTTCAGTACTGTTACAGGAGAAACTGCTATCATTACTCTCTACGATATTCTTCCGGGAGAAAAGGCAATAAAGATTACATCCATTCCCCTTTCCGGAGATACAGAAGGATACTCTTTTTCCGGTAATGGTATGGGAAATGAAACATTGACTACTTTTAGATACGAAGGACGTGTAACAAAAGGAAAACTCACCTTAAACATATCCAATATCCAAATGGGTAATGCCGATTTGTGGGCAAATACTTATAAGTTACCCGAAGTCGTTAACGGCGTAAAAAAAATATTAGTTGGTGACACTTGGGGAAATGAATATACATGGCAGGAGGTTGATGGCCAAGTATTAAATGCGTCATGCTATTTCCATGCAGATGTAGAAGCTACAGAAAGCGGAGCTACAACCCAAACATGGGGTAATGGAATCCAAAATATAGTAAGTTACATTTTGCCACAAGTTCTGCAAGACATCACTTTAGGAGCAGACGGAAATGTAACGGCTTCCTATTCAAATGATCCGTTGTCAGGAGTAGATATAGACGTTATTTTTGGATTTCTAGAAACTCCATTAACACAGGAGATGATTACTCCCAACATTGCTGACCGTAAGTATATCCCTTCTCCAAAAGGGTTTGCTACTTGGTTTCAAAAAGACGGTAAGTTAATATTAAAATTAAACTTAGCTAATATCATTTCCTCAATAGCCAGCAGCAGCGATACATATATGGATGTGAACATAATCAATGCTATCATTGATGCTGTATCTCAAATGGATGCCATGAAAGTGAAAGAATTGCTAACCACACTTAATCAAAGTTTAAACAATGAAACACTTGGATTCTTGGTCAATGTCAACGACACTTCCTTCAACGCTATTTTCAATTGGTTAACTACCGGAATCCCGATGCAGGTTACTTCAAAAGAAGGACATACTTATATTTACTTAGATAAAGAAGGATTTACTCCCATAGCTAAATTACTACCAGATCTTAGTCCGCTAATAGTTAGTATGCTTCCGGAGGATATGCAAGGGCTGGGATTTATAATTTCAACATTCTTAAATGGTATTTCAGAAGCTTTTCTATCTCCTGAGAAAATAGAGTTTGGTTTAGAACTTGTTCCGAATAAATAAAACGTAAGAAACAATGAAGAAAATATATATACTAACTTTATTAATCTGCCTTACTTGTTTTGGGACAAGCTTTGCCCAAACACTGAAAGGACATATATACGACGCCAAGACCAACGAACCGTTGGTCGGAGCAGCTGTTACCTACAAGCTCCACGGCAATCAGGGAGTAGTATCCAATATTAACGGAGAATATGAAATCAAACTTCCCGAAGGTGGAGTCGACCTCGTATTCAGTTATGTAGGCTATGATGATGTACTGATGCCTATCGTTATCAATAAACGCGAAGTAGTCACCAAAGACGTCTATATGAAAGAGAGCACTAAACTGCTGGAAGAAGTGGTAGTGAGTGCTGGACGCTTCGAACAGAAGCTAAGTGATGTAACAGTTTCTATGGATGTGGTGAAATCCGGTGACATTGCCCGCCAGGCACCAACAGATATTTCATCTACCCTCCGTACCCTGCCGGGAGTTGACATTGTAGACAAGCAACCTTCCATGCGTGGTGGCAGCGGGTGGACTTACGGTGTAGGTGCACGTAGCCAGATTCTGGTAGACGGAATGAGTACACTGAACCCGAAAACAGGAGAAATCAACTGGAACACCGTACCTTTGGAAAATGTAGAGCAGGTGGAAGTTATCAAAGGAGCTTCTTCTGTGCTATACGGTTCCTCAGCATTGAACGGTATTATCAATATTCGTACCGCACGCCCGGGTTTAACGCCCAAGACACGATTCAGCGCATACGTAGGCATATACGGTGATGCAGAGAATGATGAATACCAATGGAGCGATAAGAATTTCTGGAAAGATGATAAATATGCAGTAAAACCTATTCTGCGTGGTAGTCTCCTGAGTGGAGTACGGAATCCGATTTACGAAGGTTTCGACCTCTCCCACTCCCGTCGTATCGGTAATTTCGACGTTAGTGGAGGGATCAATCTTTTCACCGATGAAGGATACCGTCAGCAAGGATATAACAAACGTTTCCGCATGGGTGGCAGTTTGACCTATCACCAACCGGATATGGGACTGAAAATTCTGAATTATGGTTTTAATGTAGACTTCCTTTCCAATCAATACGGGGACTTCTTTATCTGGCGTTCACCGACCGAAGTATACAAGCCTTCTCCTTTCACCAATATGGGACGCGAAGAAAACAACTTCCATATCGACCCGTTTATCAATTATGTAAACCCGGAAAACGGAACTTCACATAAAATCAAAGGACGTTTTTATTATAGCGCAGACAATATCGTCCGCCCAACCGAAGGTTCATCTATCACAGATATTCTGGGAAACATGGGAACCGATGCGAATACGATTAAAAATATCGTAAACGGCGATTACAGCTCACTATACCCCGCATTGGTCGGTATCGGTTCGGGAATTATCAACGGCAATCTGGATGATGCCATGAACGGTGCATTCACTTCACTGAGAAACATCTTTCCCAATGCAACAACTGCCGATTATTGCGACCTTATCTCATGGGTTATGGATAACGGGCTGCCTGATCTTAGCGGAATACAGAACGGACAATTGCCAAGCGATCTCGTACCGTGGCTGTCTAATGTTATCAATCCGTCTCGACTCAACCCGAAAACTCAAACAGACAAGAACTTTGACTATTATCTCGACTATCAGTTCAACAAGAAATGGAACGGTGGCGCACAGATCACTACGGGAATGACTTTCGAACACATCCGTTATGACTCTGCTGTAATGGATGAAGTGTACAAAAGTGATAATGCAGCCCTCTTCTTCCAATATGACCAACGTTTTTGGGATCGTTTGAGTGTATCCGCAGGCGTACGTGCCGAATACTACCGCGTAAACAACCACCGCCGCGAAGCAGAAACAAAGGTATTCGGAACAAAAATTCCGTTCCGCCCCGTTTTCCGTGCCGGATTGAATTATCAATTAGCCGATTACAGTTTTATCCGCGCCAGCTTCGGACAAGGTTACCGCAACCCGTCTATCAATGAGAAATATCTCCGTAAAGACATTGGCGGAGTCGGTGTTTATCCGAATCCGAACATTAAACCTGAGAAAGGATTTAATGCAGAATTAGGTTTCAAGCAAGGATACAAGATCGGTAACTTCCAGGGATTTGTCGATATTGCCGGATTCTATACTCAATATAAAGATATGGTAGAATTCCAGTTCGGCCTATTCAATAATGCAAACAATACGATGATAAATAGTATTGGCGATGTATTTCAGATGTTGACAGACGGCAAGGGCTTCGGTATCGGAGCACAATTCCATAATGTATCGAAAGCACAGATCTATGGAGTGGAGATTTCAACAAACGGTGTATATAACTTCAACAAGAACACAAAATTATTCTATAATCTGGGATATGTATATACCGAACCGCGTGACGCGGATTACCAGGAACGCAATGCTGTAGAAGGACTGTATACCGACCCGCTTCAGATGAAAGAGAAATCAAATACGGGTAAGTATCTGAAATATCGTCCGAAACATAGTTTCAAAACGACGGTAGACTTCCAGTGGAAACGCATCAATGTGGGTGCCAATGTGGCATGGAAAAGCAAAATCCTTGCAGTGGATTATCTGATGCTGGACGAGCGTTCTAAAACACAAAACGACTTAATGGATTATGTACGCGGTATCCTTTTCGGTTATTCAAAAGGAGAAACACTCGCTACCTACTGGAAGAAGCATAACACAGATTATGCAACCGTTGACTTCCGTTTCGGTGTAAAAGCAACGAAAGAAGTAGCTTTCCAGTTTATGGTAAACAACTTGTTTAATAAAGAATACAGTTACCGCCCAATGGCAGTAGCTGCTCCCCGTACTTTTGTGCTGAAAATGGACGTCACATTCTAAATAACTCTTATTATTTACACATTAATAAAGGAACGGCTGCTCAATGCAGCCGTTTTTTTTGTTTCATTTGTTACTAATCAGCCATATATTCCGTATATTTGTCACCCGTAAATCAGGAAGAACAACTCGATAAAATGAAAAAGCAAATCGTACTTATTGCAATCTTATGTTGTACAGCCTTTGCACAAGCACAAGAAGTTTTTGTAAATGCCGATTTTGTCAGTAGTTACATTTGGCGGGGAATAGACTCGGGCAATGCCTGTATCCAGCCAACACTAGGTCTTAATTGGAAGGGACTGACAGTTTATGCCTGGGGTTCAACAGAGTTTCGCAACAAAAACAATGAGATTGACTTGTCGCTAGAATATGAATACAAGAATCTAACCCTTTATGCTAACAACTATTTTACCCAGACAGAAGAAGAACCTTTCAAATATTTCAATTACAGTTCACACTCCACCGGACATACTTTCGAAGTCGGAGCCGGATATATATTTAGTGAAAAGTTCCCGCTTTCCGTCAGCTGGTATACAACGTTTGCCGGCAATGATTACCGGGAAAACGATAAACGCGCCTGGTCCAGTTATTGCGAGCTAAGCTATCCCTTTAGTGTGAAAGATGTCGATATGAGTATTGAAGCCGGCTTCACACCGTGGGAAGGTTTCTACTCTAACAAGTTCAATGTTGTCAACATCGGATTATCCGCAACCAAAGAGTTAAAGATCACTTCCGGCTTCTCCCTTCCTATTTTCGGAAAACTGATAGCCAATCCCTACGAAGAACAAGTCTATTTCGTTTTCGGACTTAGTTTATAGCAAGACATATTTATTAATAAATCACTAATAATTACCCCCATGAAAAAACACCCCTTGATTCTTTGTGCAGGAATTACTTCTCTTTTATTGAGTGCCTGCAATCCGGTAAAAGCTCCGGAAGCAATCTTACCCGTTCCCGAAGCCAAACAAGTGGAATGGCAGAAAATGGAAACCTACGCTTTTGTACATTTCGGCCTTAACACTTTTAACGACCGTGAATGGGGATACGGAGACTCCGATCCTAAAACATTCAACCCTGCGAAACTCGACTGTGAGCAATGGGTAAAGACCTTTGTAGAATCGGGCATGAAAGGAGTAATCCTCACTGCCAAACATCACGACGGTTTCTGCCTGTGGCCTACCCAACTGACAGAGTATTGTATCCGCAACACTCCCTATAAGAATGGACAAGGAGACATTGTGCGCGAATTATCGGACGCCTGCAAAAAGTATGGTATCAAATTCGCCGTTTACCTATCCCCCTGGGACAGAAACCAAGCTAATTACGGAACTCCCGAATATGTAGATTATTTCTATAAACAACTCCATGAACTACTGACCAACTACGGTGATGTCTTTGAAATCTGGTTTGACGGCGCCAACGGAGGCGATGGCTGGTATGGCGGAGCAAAAGATTCACGTACTATCGACCGCAAAACATATTACAACTATCCGCGAGCCTATAAAATGATTGACGAACTGCAACCGCAAGCAGTTATTTTCTCCGATGGGGGACCCGGTTGCCGTTGGGTCGGAAACGAGAAAGGATTTGCCGGAGCCACCAACTGGTCTTTCCTCCGTGCCGGAGAAGTTTATCCCGGTTATCCCAACTATCGCGAACTGCAATATGGCCATGCTGACGGTAATCAATGGGTGGCAGCCGAGTGTGACGTTTCTATCCGTCCGGGTTGGTTCTATCATCCAGAAGAAGACGGCCGTGTGAAAACAGTGGACGAACTGACCGACTTGTATTACCGTAGCGTAGGACATAACGCAACGTTATTGCTGAACTTCCCCGTAGACCGTGACGGACTCATTCATCCGACAGACTCCGCCAACGCCGTTAACTTCCATAAGAACATACAGAAACAATTAGAAAAGAATCTGCTGGCCGGCCTTTCCCCCAAAGCATCGGACGAACGGGGAAAAGCATTCTCCGCTAAAGCTGTCACAGACAACGACTATGATACTTATTGGGCTACCAACGATGATGTAACTTCCGCCACTATTGAATTTGACTTGCCTCAACCGGAGAAGATCAATAGAATGATGTTACAGGAATATATCCCTCTGGGACAACGTGTGAAATCATTCGTAGTAGAATATAACCAGGAAGGTGAATGGCTTCCCGTGAAACTCAATGAAGAGACAACAACCGTTGGTTACAAACGTCTCCTCCGTTTCGAAACGATCACGACCGATAAGCTCCGTGTCCGTTTCACGGATTCACGTGCATGTCTCTGCATCAATAACATCGAAGCATTTTACGCAGGAGCAACTTCCGATACATACTCTGCAAAAGCGGAAGAACTGAAGAGTTTCCCGTTCACTCTCAGCGGAGTAGACACAGAAGAAGCACAAAAATGCATGGACAAGAATGACCAAACGGCCTGTTTCGTCAATGGAAACACACTGTTAATCGACTTGGGAGAAGAACGTACGATTACTTCATTCCATTATCTTCCCGACCAAAGCGAATATAATAAAGGTGTAATCGCCGCATACGAAATATCTGTCGGTATGGATAGCAATGCTGTCAATCAAGTGGTAGCAAAAGACGAATTTTCTAATATAAAGAATAACCCGATCCTGCAATCTGTCTACTTCACCCCACTCAAAGCCCGCTATGTCAAGCTGAAAGCAACGAGGATGATACATGACGGAGAACCATTAGGATTGGCCGAGATCGGTATACAATAACATAAAAAAAGAACTTTATACTTACATACAAATTTAGCAGTTCTTATTGTCAGACTATCATTTCTATTCTTAGCATATTGATTTCCATTAGACACTGACGATAAGCCCTGAAAATAGGCTGGCAATATTATCTTATACATTTTATTGTCAGCCTATGATTTTATTACTCCCTCATAGTTACTGTCCGTCCGGCTTTGCTTACCTTTCGCGACAAGCCCCCTTTAAACATACGTTATACAACCGCTATACTTCTGTTAACCAATAAGTATTGTTCTGTCGGGATACCGATATAGTTACCTCGCCACGGCCGTGGAAAGAATTCGCCACAGTTGTGGTAACTTCTCGTCACGACCGTGAGGAGAAATTACCACGGCCGTGACAAACTAAAGATGAAGACACTCTAACAGTACTATACCGGTATTCCGACAGTACTATACCGGTTTCCTTTCCTATAAAGTCCTGCTTAACCACTCTGCAAATAAGCAACTTGCCAGAAAAGCAGTAGTAATATCGAGCAAGAACAAATTCAATAAATATACTTTCACCCCCCAACCAAATCTATAAAAATCCTTCTTCTTTTGCTCAAAATCCTTAAACCTGTGCATTTTTTACTCGGATTTCTTGTCAGAACCAAGTGTTTGCGTAAATTTGCACGCTGATAGTTAACCGGATAGTTTGAATAGCAAGAGATTACTACTTGACTACTGGCTACTACCTACTTGTAGAAATACTAATACTAAAATTAATAACATGAGTTTGAAAATTGTTGTATTGGCAAAACAAGTTCCCGACACACGTAATGTTGGGAAGGATGCCATGAAAGCCGACGGAACCATTAACCGTGCGGCACTCCCCGCTATCTTCAATCCCGAAGACTTGAATGCTCTCGAGCAAGCTCTTCGACTGAAAGATGCTCATCCAGGCTCTACCGTTACCATTCTGACAATGGGACCAGGTCGTGCTGCCGACATTATTCGTGAAGGACTTTTCCGTGGTGCAGATAACGGTTACTTGCTGACCGACCGTGCTTTCGCCGGTGCAGATACACTGGCTACTTCTTACGCGCTGGCTACTGCTATCCGCAAAATAGGTAACTGTGACATTATTATTGGTGGTCGTCAGGCTATCGACGGGGATACGGCGCAAGTAGGTCCGCAGGTAGCAGAAAAGTTGGGATTGACCCAAATCACATACGCAGAAGAAATTCTGGAAGTAGGTAAAGACAAGATTACAGTGAAACGCCACATCGACGGTGGTGTTGAAACCGTAGAGGGCCCGTTGCCTATCGTGATTACTGTCAACGGCTCGGCAGCTCCTTGCCGTCCGCGCAACGCGAAACTGGTGCAGAAGTACAAACATGCCAAAACTGTTAGCGAAAAACAGCAAGGTAACCTTGATTATACTGACCTGTATGACAAACGCGACTACCTGAATCTGGTAGAATGGAGCGTAGCCGACGTAAACGGTGACCTCGCACAATGTGGTCTGTCCGGTTCGCCGACAAAAGTGAAAGCCATTCAGAACATCGTGTTCCAGGCTAAAGAGAGCAAAACCATTAGCGGCAGCGACCGTGACGTGGAAGACCTGATTGTTGAACTGTTAGCTAACCATACTATCGGATAATCATGAATAACTTATTTGTATATTGCGAAATAGAAGAAGGTAACGTAGCAGACGTTAGCCTTGAACTTCTGACCAAAGGTCGTTCGTTAGCCAACCAGTTGAACTGTCAGCTCGAAGCTGTGGTTGCCGGAACAGACCTCAAAGATATTGAAAAACAAATCCTTCCTTACGGAGTAGACAAACTCCACGTTTTCGACGGAGAAGGACTTTATCCTTATACTTCACTCCCCCACACCGCTATCCTGGTGAACCTTTTCAAAGAAGAACAACCGCAAATCTGCCTCATGGGTGCCACCGTTATCGGTCGCGACCTCGGCCCGCGTGTTTCTTCCGCTTTGACCAGCGGACTGACTGCCGACTGTACTTCTCTGGAAATCGGTGACCACGAAGACAAGAAAGAAGGCAAAGTTTATAAAAACCTGTTGTATCAGATCCGTCCGGCATTCGGCGGCAACATCGTTGCAACGATTGTAAACCCGGAACACCGCCCGCAAATGGCAACCGTTCGCGAAGGTGTGATGAAGAAAGAAATCCTCTCCCCGACTTATCAGGGAGAAGTGATCCGCCACGACGTGAAGAAATACGTTGCCGACACGGATTATGTAGTGAAGGTAATCGAACGCCATGTGGAAAAAGCCAAGAACAACCTGAAAGGTTCTCCGATTATCGTAGCCGGCGGTTACGGTGTAGGTTCGAAAGAAAACTTCGACTTGCTGTTCGACCTAGCTAAAGAACTTCATGCTGAAGTAGGTGCCAGCCGTGCCGCTGTGGATGCAGGTTATGCAGAGCACGACCGTCAGATTGGACAGACAGGTGTCACGGTTCGTCCGAAACTTTACATTGCCTGCGGTATCTCCGGACAGATTCAGCATATCGCCGGTATGCAGGAAAGTGGTATCATCATCTCTATCAACAACGACCCGGACGCTCCGATCAACACGATTGCCGATTATGTAATCAACGGAACGATTGAAGAAGTTGTACCGAAGATGATTAAGTATTATAAACAAAATAGTAAGTAAGGAACAATGGCTAATTATTATACAGACATACCGGAACTCAAGTATCACTTGAACAATCCGATGATGAAGCGTATTTGCGAACTGAAAGAACGCAATTACAGAGATAAAGATGAATTCGATTATGCTCCGCTGGACTTCGAAGATGCCGTAGACTCTTACGACAAAGTACTGGAGATCACAGGAGAAATCACAGGAGAAATCATTGCTGCCAACGCAGAAGGCGTTGACGAAGAAGGCCCTCACTGCGCCAACGGACGTGTAGAATATGCTTCGGGTACGAAACAGAACCTCGACGCCATGGTGAAAGCCGGCTTGAACGGTATGACCATGCCCCGTCAGTTCGGCGGACTGAACTTCCCGATTACTCCGTACACCATGTGTGCAGAAATCGTAGCGGCTGCTGATGCCGGTTTCGGCAACATCTGGTCATTGCAGGACTGCATCGAAACATTATACGAATTCGGTAATGCCGACCAACACAGCCGTTTCATCCCCCGCATCTGCCAAGGCGAAACAATGTCTATGGACTTGACGGAACCGGATGCAGGCTCCGACCTTCAGTCGGTCATGCTGAAAGCGACTTACAGCGAAAAAGACGGCTGCTGGTTGCTGAACGGTGTAAAACGCTTCATTACTAACGGTGACGCGGATATCCACCTCGTACTGGCACGTTCGGAAGAAGGAACTAGAGACGGTCGCGGTTTGTCTATGTTCATCTATGACAAGCGTCAGGGGGGAGTTAATGTCCGTCGTATCGAAAACAAACTCGGTATCCACGGTTCTCCTACTTGCGAACTGGTATACAAGAATGCAAAAGCCGAACTTTGCGGTGACCGTAAGCTTGGCTTGATTAAATATGTAATGGCGTTGATGAACGGTGCCCGTCTGGGTATTGCCGCACAATCGGTAGGATTGAGCCAGGCTGCTTACAACGAAGGATTGGCTTATGCCAAAGACCGCAAACAGTTCGGAAAGGCAATTATCGAATTCCCGGCTGTTTATGATATGCTTGCCATCATGAAGGGTAAGTTGGATGCAGGACGTGCACTACTGTATCAAACAGCACGCTACGTAGACATCTACAAAGCACTGGATGACATCGCCCGCGAACGTAAACTGACTCCGGAAGAACGTCAGGAACAGAAGAAATACGCCAAACTGGCCGACAGCTTCACTCCGCTTGCCAAAGGTATGAACTCCGAATATGCCAACCAGAATGCTTACGACTGTATACAGATACACGGTGGCTCGGGCTTCATGATGGAATATGCTTGCCAACGCATCTACCGCGATGCACGTATCACCAGTATCTACGAAGGTACAACTCAGTTGCAGACCGTAGCCGCTATCCGTTACGTAACGAATGGCTCTTACATCGCTACTATACGCGAGTTCGAGGCTATCCCCTGCTCACCGGAAATGGAACCGCTGATGTCTCGTCTGAAAAAAATGGCAGATAAGTTCGAAGCCAGTACCAACGCAGTGAAAGAAGCACAAGATCAGGAACTGCTCGACTTCACAGCCCGCAGATTAATGGAAATGGCTGCCGACATCATCATGTCTCACCTGCTGATTCAGGATGCAAGCAGATCTTCCGAACTGTTCTCTAAATCTGCACACGTATATCTGAACTATGCGGAAGCAGAAGTGGAAAAACATGCTAACTTTATCAGCAACTTCGATAAAGAAGACTTGGCTTTCTATAAGAAGTAACAGAATATTATACAACGCAAGGGCTGGATTTGCCTGCTCGAATATGATAATCTTTACGTATTCGGGCGGACAAATCCGGTCCTTTCTGTTTGATATCCCCTCCCCTTCGTTCGAACCGGCTATGTCTCACCCAATTAAGTTTCTCTATATCTATAAAAATATACCCCACTTATTTCTACTTTTTCTCATTATTATTCCATACATTTGTCTGTCAGGAAATAGGCAATCATTTACAACAATTAAAAGAGAATAATATGGCATTTAGACTCAGGCCTTTACATGAGGACACACTACAATTTGCTGGCTTATCAAACACACAAATTCTGATTTTAGCCCTTGAAGCTTCTCAAAAGTTAGAATGGAATATTGAAGAACTCACTCTTGAAGGTGTCCGTTTTGATGTCCCTATGAGTATAAAATCCCATGGAGAGGAAATCACAGTCTCTATTCAGGAAGGAAGTGACGGAGAAATATCTGTTCGCAGTCAAAGCATTGCCATGCAACTGGTAGACTATGGCAAGAACAGAAAAAACATCCAAAGTTTGCAGAAGGCAATGGAAGAAATAAAATCAACTCTTTCTCCGGAAGAATTAGAGCAAAAAGCCAAAAAACTGGAAGATGATTTTAACCGGCCGTTGACCGAGGAAGAAGAAGCATATCTCAAAGAAATAGAAAAGAAATCATCCTTTATCAGTTTCTTCATTCCCCGGAAAGGATTTATAGCGACTCCTATCCTAATGGACCTTAATCTTCTGATCTTTATCTTAATGGTGGCTTTCGGAGTGGGAATCCTGGAACCTTCCACACTGGCCTTACTGAAATGGGGGGCTGATTTTGGACCGCTAACCCTTACCGGAGATTGGTGGCGCGCCATAACCTGCAACTTCATACATATCGGCGCTTTCCACTTGCTGATGAATATGTATGCTTTCATGTATATCGGACTTTGGTTGGAGGACCTGATAGGAACGCGGCGTATGTTCATCTCCTATCTGCTCACCGGGGTTTGTTCGGCAGCCTTCAGTCTTTATATGCACGCCGAAACAATCAGTGCCGGAGCTTCAGGAGCGATCTTCGGACTTTACGGCATCTTTCTGGCTTTCCTCCTTTTTCACCACATCCCGAGAGCACAACGGAAAGCATTATTAATTAGTATCCTTCTTTTCGTAGGCTACAATCTGGTATATGGCATGAAAGCAGGAATCGATAATGCCGCACATATCGGTGGATTGCTCAGTGGCTTTCTTTTGGGAATCATTTATGTAATCAGTTACAGATTTGAGAAGAAGGATGCACAAAGAACTATTTCTATTGTAGGGGAACTGGGGATCTTCGGAATCTTCCTGTTCAGTTTCCTCGGACTTTGCCAGAACATCCCTTCAACATATCGGGAAATACGTAAGGAATGGGAAAGCGGAATCGTGGAAGCTTATCTTAACGGTGAACTGGAAGAGGAAAATGACAACCAGCCTGCAACGAATACGCCAAGCAAGTCGTCCACCCTGCAAATGCCACCTTATACCCCTGTCGGCAACAATGACACATGGCTTTCTTTCTATGATGCAACAACAAATTTCAGTTGCCAATATCCTACAAACTGGCATAAGATAACAGGTGCGCGAGGACTGACTCCCACTGCGGAACCTCCTTTTCTAATGCTCGTCAATGGAGGAAACCAATTAACTGCCGTCGCGCTTACCTATGACACACGGAAAGAGTTTGAACGCATAAAAGAACTGACACTCCTGCTCCCGAGAAATACAAATGGAGAGCCTTCGGAGGATTATAAACAAAGCAACGTAACGATCAACGGCCTGCCTATGACACAGACCTCGAATCCATTGCATATCGGAGCTCCCGATGAGCCAGGGCATGACGTACAGCAAATTGCATTACGTTATTTCCAGGAAGATCAACTAAGAGTCTTTTCCATAGTAATGCTTGTCTACGACAAGGAAGCACAAGCAGACTTGGAAGCTATTGTATCAAGCATTCAAATAACCAAATAAAGTAAACAATGAGAGTATACATTCAAGTAAAACAACTGGGAAAGCGAAAGTGCTGCATTGAAAAGCTACCCGTCGACTTTTCTGTTCCTCCCACCAATGTGCAGGAGTTGATTGCAAGTATTGTCAGCTGGCAAGTAAGCAAATATAACGATCGCCTGCAACAGAGTGAAGTATTGCAATATCTCACCCGGGAAGAAGTTGAGGACAAGGCTGCCTCCGGAAAGGTAGGCTTCGAAGTAAACTATAACGGCAGACCGGCCGCAGAAACTGAAGCAATCGTCAATGCGCTGCAATCTTATGAGGACGGAATTTTCCGTATCTTTATAGATGACACGGAAGCAGGCGGGCTTTCTTCTCCTGTTGTATTAAAAGAAGAAACTACACTGACCTTTATCCGACTGACTATGCTATCGGGAAGATTATGGTAAGTATCTATAATAACCCCCAAAAAACAGATAATCATGAGAATCATTTACAATGAAGATTTGAATAAACGAATCATCCCGTATGTGGACAAATTAATAAAGAATAAAAAAAAGCTGGATAAAGAAACGGCTGTTCTCTTCGATGTATTCATTCAATATCTTGACATGGATACCCGCTACGGGACGTATGGCGAGCAATTGGAACCTTGTATCACCGAAATCATCCGAGAGGAAAGTATCAGGAATGTCGCCCATCTTTTTGACGGAAAACTAAATAAACTACTTCTCTACTTATTGGGGGACGAATATGCCGGGCTGTTTCATACTTACTTGAAAATCAAGGCCCGTTGCCCGTATACTTGTGGGTATTCACGACGTTCACAACGTTCGGTTGACCCGACCCTGCATCTCAACCATGTGACAGATGCACTGACCCAGTTTCTGAAACTACGTGCAACCGGGTTTAACGAACAGTCCATACTCAACGGAGGAAGAACACCGGAAGAAATAGAAACAATCAAAGACGCTATGAGTTGCCAGAGTTGGATGGCTGCCCAAATAGCGGAAGGAAATGCCACCGTCATTGAGTACTTGCAAAACGTGCTGACCAGCGAAAACAATGCCAACCGTCTGAATCAGGGACACCTTCAAGCTATCGCTGCCAGCGGATACCGTCCGTTGCTCGAACTGGAAGGGAAGTTATTGTTGGCTGCCAAACTGCAAGAAGGACTCCGGCAAGCTATCGTAGAGACAATGGACGAAGGCTGTCCCGAAAGCTACCTCTACCTATTTTCCATTATCTACGACAACGGACTTCAACGCTTTGCTTCCGTGAAACGCGGCATAGCAGTCAGTACAGGTATCGGCGAACAGGACAGCAGTGACCGTATCACCAATAAATATGTAGAACTCATCCGGCATTTCCTGAATAATCAAGAGGACGCCCGCAAGGCTCTCCAAAGCAAAGACACAACCAAGCTTTACTTGGCATTATGGAGTATCGGATTCTATAATACGGAAGACATTCAGGCACTTATACCGCAAATCATCAAAGAAGGTGCTAAATATCAGGTAGAAACTCTCCTCTATTTCCTGCGTTGCACGCAATATACAGGGATGAACCATCGCATCAGCAAAGAAGCGCTGGAAGTATGGCACAACGAACCTTCGGTGGTTGCATCCATTCTTCCTCTCTATATGAACGGGATCTATCTCAGCCGGTACGGCAATTACCAAGAAGGTCCGCAACTTATCGACTACTTCGAAACAAAAGAAGAAGCGGTCCGCCACTATGAATACCTGAAACAAGTCTATCAGTCAATCTCTGCCAAAGAGACTTACTCTCCGTACATATTCTTCTGGGAAAGTGCATTCCTCACCCGTTCGGACATTGTACTCAAAATGGCATACATCACCTGGATGCTGCATGACTCGGCATTAAGGGACGATCTCTGTGCTTATCTGCCTACTCTGGAAACTTATATGAGAGCAGGATATATCGGCATTGTACTGAATCCTCCCACCAGCCAATTACAAGAAGAATACGTACTTCAATCACTCGGTGACCGTTCGGTAGATGTACGCGACGAAGCTTATAAAGTATTGTCCGATATGACTTTATCGCCCGAACAGAACCTGAAGGTAGAGGAATTGTTACGATTCAAATACAGCGAGATGCGTATTAACGCTATCAATCTGCTGATGAAACAGCCGAAAGAACAACTGGCAGACAGTATCCGCCGCTTACTGACAGATAAGGTATTGGAACGCCGTCTGGCCGGTCTGGATATGATGAAGACTATCCATAATACAGAATTTCTACAGGATATCTATCAGGAACTTCTTCCTGTTGTCAAAGAAATCCGAAAACCGAACGCCAAGGAAAAGGTATTGATAGAGTCTCTGATTGGCGACGGAACGGAAAAGACAGTCACACAGCACTACACGAAAGAGAACGGTTTCGGACTGTACGACCCTGCCCTGGAAGTCAACCTGCCGGAAATCACTCCGGACAAAGGATTCAATGTGAGAAAAACATTTGAACTTATCTGCTTCGGAAGGGCAAAGCTCATCTTCAAGAAGCTGAATAAATACATTGAAACATATAAGAACGCGGAGTTTAAGAATAGCTACGGGGAAGCGTGCCTGATAGGCAATAGTGTCTTGATAAACTGGAGTAACTACGGAGGATTGAGCGGACTCGGACGTCCGGAACTTTGGAAAGCCTTCTATGAAGAAGAGATAGGCAGTTATGACAAATTACTGATGATGAGCTTCATGCTTGCATCGACAGGAACTCCCCAGGATGAAGACGATTATGACGAGGAAGATGAGGAAGACAGAAAAGCAGACCAGAAATCGGCCAATAGCTTCGATCCGCTTATCAACCGGATGTATACAGGTGTCGTCTATCGCGGGCTGCAAAAAGAACTCCGCAAGCTGACATATTACGATCAGATTAACGATATCATCGAAGCACTGGCTCATGAATACAGGGATGAAGCTGCCTATCAACAGTTATCCGTCAATATGCTGCTCCAATTATTGCCATTGCTGAATACAGAAAACATTTTCCGTCAATATACCAACAAGCACGCATGGCTCAGGGATAAAATGGAATACGGAAAGAAACAAATCGTTTACCCGATACACAACAACAAGTTTGTAAACTTCTGGCTCGAAATACCTCAAAAGCCGATCAGCGATGATCTGTTCGTACGCTACTTCACCGTACGCTACCAGCTCTACAAGCTCACCAATTACATGGAGCATACACCCGAACTGGAAGAAACGGACTCTTACCTCCAGGCTACGGACTTCGCCCGAGCATGGATGCTGGGATTAATTCCGGCCGAAGAAGTTTACCGGGAAATGATGGGACGTGTCAACTCCCCCAGCCGCGTAGAGGCTATCACAAAAGTATTGAATGACAATTTCCGTTTCAGTAAAGAGAAAGAAAGGTATGCCGATATCAAAGGAATCGACTTCTCTCTGTTCCGTTCACTGGCACAAAAGGTGGTCGACAGGATTCTGGAAATAGAATTGAAACGGGGAGATTCCGAAACGCAGGTAACCAGTCTTGCCGAAGAATTGTCTTATGTCTACGGAGCCAAAACGTTCATCGGCATCCTGCAGGCATTCGGCAAAGATACCTTCATTCGCGACAGCTATAACTGGAACAATACGAAACGCGGAGTATTGAGCAGCCTGCTCCACGCCTGCTATCCACTGCCGACAGACACAAGTGCCCAACTGAAAAAGCTTGCAAAACAGGCTGAAATCAGCAATGAACGACTGGTAGAAGCTGCCATGTTCGCCCCGCAATGGATAGAACTTACCGAGAAGGCGATCAATTGGAAGGGACTGACAAGCGCGGCTTATTATTTCCATGCCCATACCAATGAAACCTGCGATGACAAAAAGAAAGCGATTATCGCCCGCTATACCCCGATTGATGTGGAAGACCTCCGGGAAGGCGCATTTGACATTGACTGGTTCAAAGATGCATTCAAGACTATCGGCAAACAACGCTTTGAAGTAGTCTACAATGCCGCCAAATATATTTCATGCAGCAACAGCCATACCCGTGCCCGCAAGTTTGCCGACGCAACCAGCGGCACGGTAAAGGCGGCAGATGTAAAGAAGGAAATCATTGCCAAACGGAACAAGGATTTGTTGATGAGTTACGGACTGATCCCATTGGGACGCAAAGCAGACAAGGAGTTGCTGGAACGTTACCAATACTTGCAAAAGTTCTTGAAAGAAAGCAAGGAATTCGGTGCACAAAGACAGGAAAGCGAAAAGAAAGCCGTCAGCATCGCACTGCAAAACCTTGCACGTAATTCCGGCTACGGAGACGTCACCCGCCTGACATGGAGCATGGAAACGGAGCTGATTAAAGAACTGCTCCCTTACCTGACTCCCAAAGAGATAGACGGTGTGGAAGTATACGTGCAAGTCAGCGAAGAAGGCAAGTCAGAGATCAAGCAGATCAAAGCGGGCAAAGAACTCAACAGTATGCCCGCCAAACTGAAAAAACATCCGTATGTAGAAGAACTGAAAGCGGTGCATAAGAAGCTGAAAGACCAGTATACCCGTTCGCGCATTATGCTGGAGCAAGCAATGGAAGACTGTACCCGTTTTGAAGAAAGCGAGTTGCGCAAGCTGATGCAAAATCCCGTTATATGGCCGTTGCTGAAACATCTGGTCTTTATCTGTAACGGACAAACAGGTTTCTACACTGACGGATTGCTGGTGACGGCAAACGCCGTCTGCCTCCCGTTAAAAGCGAAAGACGAGTTACGCATCGCCCACCCCACCGACTTGTATGCAAGCGGCAACTGGCACGCATATCAGAAATTCCTGTTCGATAAAGCAATCCGCCAACCTTTCAAACAGGTGTTCCGCGAGCTCTACGTTCCTACTTCCGAAGAGGCGGAAGCAACACAATCCCGCCGCTACGCCGGCAACCAGATTCAACCGCAGAAAACAATTGCCGTACTGAAGGGACGTCGTTGGGTAGCCGACTATGAGGACGGACTTCAAAAGATCTATTACAAAGAGAATATCATTGCCAATATTTACGCAATGGCCGATTGGTTCTCGCCTGCCGACATCGAAGCTCCTACGTTGGAATATGTTTGTTTCTACAACCGGAAGGATTATAAGCCCATGAAGATTTCGGAGATTCCTCCCGTTGTGTTCTCCGAAGTAATGAGGGATGTAGACCTTGCCGTAAGCGTGGCGCACGCCGGAAGTGTAGATCCGGAAACCAGTCACTCTACGATCGAAATGCGTAGCGTATTGGTGGAACTGACAATGCCGTTGTTCCATTTCAACAATGTGAAGGTGGAAGGCAACTTTGTCCGTATCGAGGGCAAGCTGGGCAAGTACAACATTCACTTGGGAAGCGGTGTGATTCATCAGGAAGGAGGCGCACAGATTGCCGTTCTCCCGGTACATTCACAAAACCGCGGACGCTTGTTCCTGCCATTTGTGGATGAGGACCCGAAAACGGCTGAAATACTGACGAAGATTATCTTCTTTGCAGAAGACGACAAGATAAAAGATCCAAGTATATTAAATCAAATCAAGTAACAACCGATATGGCAGAAAATTTATCAATCAACGCGGGAAGCAAGGAGGAAAAGTATCGTGAACTACTCCCTCAGTTATACGCATTAATAAGTACGGAAACGGATTTCATAGCCAATCTTGCGAATCTTTCCGCCGCATTAAAGCAGACTTTCAATTTCTTCTGGGTAGGCTTTTATCTGGTGAAAGGCGATGAGCTTGTGCTAGGTCCGTTTCAAGGGCCTATCGCCTGCACTCGTATCCGTTTTGGCAGAGGAGTTTGCGGCACGGCCTGGAAAGAAGCACATACGCTGATTGTTCCTGATGTAGAACAATTTCCCGGCCACATTGCATGCAGTTCCGATTCCAAATCGGAAATAGTTGTACCGATGATGAGAGAAGGGAACGTGATCGGAGTGCTGGATATTGACAGTGATTCATTGGATAGTTTCGATGATATTGATGCGCACTATCTGGAAGAAATCTGTACATATCTCCGATAGTCATATTCTCCCGGAACAGTCTTATTAAAACAGAGGCTCTGATTGAGTGAATCAGAGCCTCTGTTTACTATAAATGAAGCCTCTGTTTAGTACAAACAGAAGCTTTATTTTTCTACCAGTCAGTATCTTCTATTTCCCGTTTGCGGTATAGCGTAAGCTGCTTACGGAGTGAGTCCATTTCGCGTTTCATCTCCTCCATTCTTTCCAACAAGTGATGAATGGCGTCAATGCCTTCCATATTAATGGACAAGTCATAATACATCCTGCTATAACGTTCCACGTCCGGAAGTTCGGACACGAGCAGATAATGTTCACTACCTTCAGTGTGTACGTTAATTAAACCGCCTTCTTCCAACAATTCAATGAATGAAGGCTCAATATGACATTTGTGACAGTATTCACTGACAATAATTAATTCGGTCTGCATGGTACTCATTCATTTTAGTTCATACTCTGTAATTGACGGAACAATTCCTTCTGTGCATCCGTCAAATTCGTAGGAATCTTAACGGAATAGGTCACAATCAGGTCACCGAATTGTCCTTCCTTCTTATAAACCGGGAATCCTTTTCCTTTCAAGCGTACTTTCGTACCGTTCTGTGTTTCCGGCTTTATCTTCAGTTTCACTTTACTGTCCAAAGTGTCGACTATCTTCTCACCTCCCAATACGGCAGTGTAGAGATCTATTTCCACATCAACATACAGGTCGTCGCCCAAGCGTTTGAAAACAGGATCTTCGGCAATGACAAATGTAATGTACAAGTCGCCTGCAGGTCCCCCGTTGATACCTTCGGCTCCGTAGCCCTTCAGCTTAATCACCTGACCGTCGGCTACACCGGCAGGAATAGTGATACGTACCTGTTTACCGTTGACGGTCAATATCTGTTTATGCGTCTGAGCAGCATCACGAAGCGACAGATGAAGCTCCGCATTAAAGTCCTGTCCACGGAATCCCGCAGCACCTTGTCCCTTGCCTCCCCTGTGGCCGAACATCGACTCGAAGAAGTCAGAGAAGCCACTGGCGTTACCTCCGGAAAAGCCTTCTCCATCGGAGCTATACCAATATGTTCCGTTACCATCGGAGAAACCTTGTCCTCCGCCACCGAATCCGCCAAAGCCGCCCGCACCACCAAAGCCTCCGGCCTGTTGCTGCGCTCGTTTCTGTGCTTCGAATTCATCAGCATGCTTCCAATGTTCTCCGTACTCATCATACTTTTTACGTTTCTCAGGGTCACTCAGTACCTCATTGGCTTCATTGATTTCCTGAAACTTATCCTTTGCACTAGGGTCGTTAGGATTCAAGTCAGGATGATACTTCCGGGCCAACTTACGAAAAGCCTTTTTGATATCATCTTGTGAAGCACTCTTGTCAACTCCAAGAATCTTGTAATAATCTATATAGGCCATGTTTTATGAATTTAATCGTTCATACATCATATTGCAAATAACACGCCAATCTGTCTTTTGGATGAAAATTTTAGCAAGTATTAAGTTTAGGTGTTGATTTCCTGTTTTTCCAACATATGGAAGTCCTGTTTCTTCATCCCTAAATCATCCAACGGACGAGGTTCGTTATGGTCGTTCAGATAGACTCTCGGCCTCATTTTATAAAGAGGGGTTGCCACAGATTGCGAATCATCCCGGTAAGGAGTTTTTATTCCTCCCAAGTCCAGCATCGTCGGAAAGAAGGAACTGCTGGAGGAAATATTCTTTTCTTTATTAGCCGTCACAGCTTCCCAGTGTTCGGGATAGGCTTCCCGATAACTGTCGGACATCCAGATAAGAAACGGAATATGAAGCTGATAATAGGACGGTACAGGTGAGGCATGAAGGAAAAGATGACGGGGGTCGTCAAAAATATCTTCTCCGTGATCGGATGTATAAATCAAGGCTGCATCTGTACCTTGATTCTCCAACATACCGATAAGGCGTGCCAATAAGCTGTCCGTGTAACGGACAGAGTTATCGTATGCATTTACCAGATTATCCCGAAATTTCCTTTCCGCCTCAACCGGATAGTCCGGTGTAAAGAAAGCGTCTCCCGACGGATAACGTTCCCGATAGTTGAAATGAGAACCATAGGTGTGAAGGACGATAAATTGTTTTTTTGCACCTTTGGCCAGTTCCTGCTCTACCAATTTCAAGAGTTCATTGTCAGAAGGATTATAGGAAAAATCCAACGAATCCTCTTTTATAAAATCAAAGGTATCAGCTTCCCTTCCGAAAAAGTCGATGAAAGAATGATTAAAACGTTGGTTAGAGAAAAAAGCTGTCCGGAAGCCCGCTTCTTTAAAGGCAGTAATGATTCCTTTCCGATGGTAAATAGAGTCATAACTGCAAGCAGTAACGTCAGACAATAACATAGGCACACTTTTATGCGTGGTATTCGATTCTGTCAGCACTTTCGGGAAAGCAACCAATCCCGACTGCTGGACAAGCAACGGATTCGTTTCCCGTTCATAGCCATACAGTTGCCAGTTTAATGCACGGGAGGTTTCGCCCACTACCATCACGTACACCTCTTGTTTCTCCTCCGGATGCGTAGCTTGGGCATGGAAGGTAAAGTCTTTGGAAGTGTGGTGATAGTTCTGCGTCAAGGCAGTCCGCTGAAAAGCAAGCCCTACGTTATAACAGACATTCAAAGGGTATAAGTCCGATTTCAGTTCATAGCCGGGATCCTGTACGTATGCCCCGGCAAGGCTGAGAAGGGAGACTCCGAAGACGACGAAAGCCCTTTTACGTTCTCTGCGGATAAACGCTGCCGATAACATTCGTTTTCGGACGATTGAAATGGTAGCCAACACCAAAGCCGGTATATACAGTATCACCACAACGACAATGGCAGGCGTCAGATTGCCAAGCAGTTCCATAGCTTCGCTCGAATTGGTGGTCACCAGGTTCAGAAACATATCGACAGCAATAATGGACTGCCCGAACAGATAGAGCAACACAATCTGGAACGCTCCGAAAAAGAGAAACAGGAACAAAATCCAAAGCATTTTACCGCAATTTCTCGATAGTGTCATTAGCAGGTAATAACATCCAAAAGGTAACAGGACATTGCAGACCTTTGCTATAAACGACAGCGGCTCCGTAAAACAGAGCACAATATTAGGTACTATCAGGATGAACAGAAACAAGTAAAACAGATGTTCCTGATTCTCCAACCATTTCTTTATGTTCTTAAAAAGCTTCATTTATATTAAAAATAAATCCGGTCTGGTGTTTACCAAAACCTAAATCCAAACGTACATTTACTCTCTTTTTAAATTCCCAACGATAACCAAAACCATAATTAGGAAGAATATGTTTCGGAGTAAACGCAGAAAATTCCGGGAAGATTGTTCCTGCCCCTGCCCATACAGCTACCCCATTTCGCTTCCAGACATGCTGGCGAAGTTCTATTTGTGCATCCATAGCACACTTGTCACGATAACGTCCTTCATAATATCCGCGCATCGAATAAGAATTTCCCAATGTTGCCATTAATCCCCAAGGGGTATCTCCATAAGTCAGCAGAGTGTGAAACTGTCCGGCCAATATCCCTCCCTTCCATATAGGGTGATAATAACTGGTGGTCAGTTCCGTACTGCTGAAAGCATATTTATTACCAAAGAAGGCGGGGCTGAACCGTTGGTCTATCCTCAGATAATATCCACGATAAGCATTGGTCAGGAAATCACGTGAATCATAAAGAAGGGAAAGGCCGAGACTCGTATTCGTTGTCCGTGCCGCCATTCCTTCCCAAAGCTCCGGTTTTTCTAAATCCCGTCCGTCAATATAGTCGAATACGGCCATTGGACCGATATAAAAGTTCTTTGCCATTCGGAACATAAAATCGACTTTTACCTGTGCCTGAAAACGTTTATAGTCACTTTCGTTATCGGAGTTTGCCCCATTGT
This sequence comes from Bacteroides caccae, assembly GCF_002222615.2. Classification (NCBI taxonomy): domain Bacteria; kingdom Pseudomonadati; phylum Bacteroidota; class Bacteroidia; order Bacteroidales; family Bacteroidaceae; genus Bacteroides; species Bacteroides caccae. The sequence goes on from NZ_CP022412.2 coordinate 4,151,539, forward strand.
CGTATCCTCTCCCCCAATAAAGGCTGGGAAAAGAATAAAAATAAAGGTTATAATTCAACCGATATTTATCCTGCGGAAACAAATGATTTCCACGAACTCCCAACAAATAGAAGCCGACAGTCGACACATCTCCATAAAGAGAAACATTTGAGGGAGGAAGAATCGTATCAGCAGAATCGGTACGATACAAGCCTGCCGCCACCAGCCCGAGCCCAAACTTGGTATCACTGGAGTAGTGAGGACCACCTATCACACTGAAATCAAACTTTTTATTCTTTTTCTCCTTGTTGGCATCATTGAAGTAGTCAAGGAATTTCTTGAAGAAGCTGCGCTTTGCCGGAACAGAATCGTTAACGGCCGCAACAGATATAGAGTCTTCCGGCAGTTCTATTTTAGTAGAATGCGTCTGCGCACTAATAAAGGTTTGTGTCAATAATAATAGTGCGAATAAGATTAGCTTGTTCTGTCTAGTATTCATATATAATAAGAAGTTGAAAACTCTAGAGACAAAGTTAGTTTCAAACTTCTTATTACAACAGCGTTATGTGGGCTTTTGTTGTCCCCTTTTTCCCTTTTAACGTTTTAAAAGTCGAATGAATTCATCAACATCTTCTTCCGTTGTATCAAAAGAAGTTACCAGACGAATTTCATCCTTATCTTCATTCCAAAAATAAAAGAAATAAGATTCCAACATTCTATCAATAATAGGACGGGGCATTGTAAGGAACAACTGGTTACTTTCTACCTTTTGAGTAAAAGTTACTTCCGGGAGTTTCTTTAACTCTTTGTAAAGTTTAGCTGCCATTACGTTGGCATGCGTGGCATTCTTCAACCAAAGTTCATCCGTCAGATAAGCGGTGAACTGGCAAGAGAGATAGCGCATCTTCGAAGCCAGTTGGGCAGACTGCTTACGGACAAAACGGGCTTCTTTCTGCAAGTCCTTATTGAATACAATAACACACTCCCCCATCATCAGTCCGTTCTTCGTTCCGCCGAAACTAAGGACATCCACTCCGCAATCCACAGTCAGCGCCTTAAAAGAAAGCCGGAGGGCGGCACAGGCATTGGCAATTCTAGCTCCGTCCATGTGGACATACATACCGTTCAAATGAGCAAAGTCCGTCAGACGTTTCAGTTCCTCGGGCGTATAGATAGTTCCCATTTCCGTACATTGGGAGATGTAGAGGGCTCTCGGTTGAGAATGATGCTGGTCACCGAAACCATGCAAGTAAGGTTGCATCAGCTCGGGAGTCAGTTTACCATCGGGAGTAGCAATCGGACGAATCTGACAACCTGTCATCTTCACGGGAGAGCCGCATTCGTCAACATAAATATGGGCTGTTTCGGCACAGAAAATAGAATGATACGGACGCGTCATTAACTGCAACGCCACCACATTGCTACCCGTTCCGTTGAATACAAACAACGGCACACAGTCTTGTGTAAAAGTCTCTTTTATTTTTGCAACGGCTTCTTCCGTCCATTTATCGTCTCCATAGCCTAATGCATGGTCTGTGTTTGCCCGGTTCAACGCTGCCATTACCAATGGATGCACACCGGAATTATTATCAGAGGCAAAACTTCTCATTGTTTCCTTACATTTTAAATTGGATGGCAAAGTAACAGATTTATTTTCAAAAATCAAGTAGCACGAAGATATATCTAAAAACAAAAATCCCCGAAACACTAACTACACGTTACCACTCCGGGAATTTCTTTGTTTTCAGCAAGTACCAAACTCCTTTAGCCGATGTAAACATTTACACAGAGATATACATAGAGTTCTTCATCACATTGGTCAAACTCTATCTTATTCTCTCTTGATAACCAGCCTAAAGCGGCACCCAGCTCTTTATCTTTCAGCCCGGATTTCCTTTTCAGAGTTCCGTAGCCCCATTTCTCATTATTGCTAAGCAGCTGCCAAACTTTACCGGCATTCAAACCGATTTCATTTCTGTCCATTTTTCTAGAGTTATTTAGAGGTTTAAAACATTAGGTTAAGATTTTACCTAGAAAGATAACAAAAGGACATTACATTTGTTTATGCTACTTTACCAAAAACCTGTTACTAATTTATTTTTAACATAAAAGCCGCGATGTGTACCGACACAATACCGGTATTAGCGTATGTTAAAATAGAACTTTTCTTTGCAGACATCTGTTATTATCAGAGAATCAATCCTAAACCTATTACAGATATGGCAAAGAAAATAGCAGAACAACTAATAGACACTCTGGCAGAATCGGGAGTGGAACGTATTTACGCCGTGACAGGCGATAGTCTGAATGAAGTAAACGAAGCTGTCAGGAAGAATAATAAAATAAAATGGATACACGTGCGGCACGAAGAAACGGGAGCGTATGCCGCCGCAGCAGAAGCGCAACTGACAGGACGTCCGGGATGTTGTGCCGGTAGCAGCGGTCCGGGACACGTGCATCTTATCAACGGTTTGTATGACGCACAACGGTCGGGTGCACCGGTGATAGCTATTGCCTCCACTATCCCAAGCAGAGAATTCGGTACTGAATATTTTCAGGAGACCAATACAATCAAGCTTTTCAATGATTGCAGTTATTATAATGAAGTAGCCACTACTCCCAAGCAATTTCCGCGTATGCTCCAGTCGGCCATTCAGACAGCTATTACTCGTAAAGGAGTAGCCGTAGTCGGCTTACCGGGAGATCTGGCAAAGGCATCGGCCGTTTCTGTCGATTCGTCAGTCCGGAACTATTTCACCCGGCCGGAAGTCTGTCCTTCGGAAGAGGACCTTATACTGTTGGCCGATTTATTGAACAGTCATGAACGTATCACCTTATTCTGTGGCATCGGTTGCCGTGGGGCGCACGAAGAAGTGATTGCCCTTTCCGAGAAACTGAATGCCCCGGTAGCATATACTTTTAAAGGAAAAATGGAAGTGCAATACGAAAATCCGTACGAGGTAGGAATGACCGGATTATTGGGAATGCCTTCAGGATATTACAGTATGCACGAAGCGGAAGTACTTCTCATGCTCGGCACGGATTTTCCTTACTCTGCTTTCCTGCCCGATGATATCAAAATAGCCCAGATAGATATAAAGCCCGAACGCCTGGGACGCCGCGCCAAAGTAGACATCGGACTTTGTGGAGATGTGAAAATGACTATTCAGGCATTATTACGTATGCTGACCCCGAAAACAGATGATACTTTCCTGTTGAAACAGCTCAAAAGATACGAAGAGGTAAAGAAAGATTTAGCTGCCTACACGAAAGATAAAGGAGAAGTGAATAAGATTCATCCCGAATACGTGATGTCGGAGATTGACAAACTTTCTTCAGATGACGCTGTATTTACAGTAGATACGGGGATGACTTGCGTATGGGGAGCGCGGTATCTGCAAGCGACAGGTAATCGCCACATGCTGGGTTCTTTCAATCACGGTTCTATGGCAAATGCTTTGCCGCAGGCTATTGGTGCTGCCTTGGCTTACCCCGAACGCCAGGTAGTCGCATTATGCGGTGACGGAGGTTTGTCTATGACTTTAGGAGATCTGGCAACGGTGGTTCAGTACAAACTGCCGATTAAAATTATCGTATTCAACAATCGTTCGCTGGGAATGGTGAAACTGGAAATGGAAGTTGACGGGCTACCGGACTGGCAGACAAATATGTTGAATCCCGACTTCGCTCAAGTAGCGGAAGCGATGGGAATAACAGGTTTCAATGTCAGTGACCCGGAGGAGGTATTAACGACCCTATACAATGCCTTTGAAATGGACGGTCCGGTACTTGTTAATATTATGACCGACCCGAACGCACTCGCCATGCCTCCCAAAATTGAGTTCGGACAAATGGTAGGCTTTGCCCAGTCGATGTATAAGTTATTAATCAACGGGCGTTCGCAAGAAGTTATTGACACAATCAATTCTAACTATAAACATATACGGGAGGTATTTTAGATTATCGGGTAAGGTGATTATCATTTTATTTTCTTATGTTTGTAATCATCAAAAAGTATAAAGCACATGGAAAAGTCAGACTTTTCACCTTTGCCCCGGCAAGCTCTCTATGCAAATAAAAGACAATGGAATCAATTTCTTTCCATTTTCTTGTTAGCGGCAGGCATTGGTTTTACAGTAACAGGCATTATCTTCTTCTTTGCCTACAATTGGGATGAACTCCCCAAATTCGCCAAACTGGGAATGGTAGAAGTTTTACTGGCAACCTCTGTCCTGCTCGCCGTATTCACCCGGTGGAGTACGCTCGTCAAACAGGTTCTCCTTACCGGAGCAACCTTTCTGACAGGTACGCTTTTTGCCGTATTCGGGCAAATCTATCAGACCGGAGCCGATGCATACCACCTATTCCTCGGGTGGACACTTTTTACCTTTCTTTGGGCAGTAGCTATCCGTTTCGCCCCGTTGTGGCTGACATTTATCGGACTACTCAGTATAACAATATGGCTGTATGTAATACAAATAGTACCCGGTCATTCGTGGACCAGCGCTTTGCTCACCAGCGCAGTAACCTGGATATGCGCCACATCAACGATCGTTGCGGAGCGAATGAACATAAAAGGGCAGTTGAATAAACGAAACCATTGGCTGATCAGCTTCCTGTCGTTGGCTACAATTATACATACCAGTTATCTTACAATGGCAGCTATCTGTGAAGATAATACCATTCTATCCGTCCCGTTAGCAAGTACCATTCTTTTGTTTTCGGTAGGATTGTGGTTCGGCCGGAAACAAAAGAATCTGTATTATCTCGCTACCATTCCTTTTGCAACTCTAATGATCCTGCTGACTACCTTTATATCACACAGTAATCTCAAAAATGTCAATCTGTTTCTCTTTGCAGGAATTATCGTTATCACAGGAACGACCTTGATTATATATTTTATTCTCCACCTAAAAAGGCAATGGTATGGCACAGAAGAATAACCTGACAATCCAAGTAGTATCAATTATCGGAGGAATCCTGACTGCTATCTTCTTTTTGGGATTTCTGGTAGTTGCCTCGATTATCCGCACTGAAACATCCAGTCTGATAATCGGATGTTTATTCATCATTACTACCCTGACAATAAGTCGCCGGCTCACAGTTCCTTTTCTGGATGCAATGAATATCACTCTGTACATCGCCGGATGTGCACTGATTGCTTATGGACTAAACAAAAGTACAAATGCTCTCTTTATTGCACTTGCGATAACCGGCATTTTCACTTTCTTCTTATCGAAAGGTTTCATCTTACCTTTCCTTTCTGTCATTCTATTTATTATTTCTTTTCTCGGAGAGTTAGCTTATTTATCTTCGTCAATACAACTTTTGCAAATAGCAGTAGTCCCGGTTTTAGCAGTTTTCCTGTTCACCAATCTATACGAAAGGGATATCCTGACCGGATTAAAGGAAAACTTAGTTTCCAAATACACACCTTTCCATTCCGGCTTATTCGTTTCCTGTATCTGCTTATTAGCCGGATTGTCTGTTAATTATGGAATACCCGCACCCTATTGGTTACTATCTATCTTTATCTGGATCGGGATTCTTCTTATTATTCAACGTATCATGCCGGTAATGGAAGTAACGAACCCAGTAAGTCAGATCGGAATATGCATTCTCTGTATCCTTATCTGCCTGCCGACAATGTTCGCCCCATATCTGTCGGGTAGTCTCTTACTGATACTGATATGTTTTCATTATGGCTATAAAGCAGAATGTGCCGCCGCACTCCTACTCTTTATCTATGCCGTTTCCAAATACTACTATGATTTGAACCTAAGCCTGCTTGTGAAGTCAATCACGCTTTTCTTCACAGGAATCATATTCATGATCGCTTGGTATTATTTCACTCAAAAAAGAACGAAACATGAAAAAACAGAGTCGGATACTGATTATCACTAACCTGTTACTTTTGTTAGGATACCTCAACTGGTCCATTTACCAGAAAGAACAAACACTGAGAGACGGTCAACTCGTATTGTTTGAACTGGCTCCCGTCGACCCTCGTTCACTTATGCAAGGTGATTACATGAGCCTCCGTTATAGAGAAGCTACATCGGACTTACTCGGCGATACACAAGTAGCTACACATGGATATGCCGTATTAAATATCGACAGTAACCGGGTAGCCCGTATTGTCCGACTTAAGGATGCATTGGAACCTTTGAACGATAACGAACTGATCATCAACTATAAAATTGTAAATGATCGTTTATTTCTTGGTGCCGAATCTTTCTTCTTTGAAGAAGGTCAAGACACCCTTTATCAAAAGGCAACATACGGAGGCCTGAAAGTGAACGCCAAAGGAGAAAGTTTACTTGTGGGATTGTATGATAAAGACTTTCTGCTGATTAAGCCTGATAGATGAATATCGAAAAGCCCGGACTTTCACAAGCCCGGGCTCTTTGTATTCTTAAAACATCTCCTTATCTATAGGGAAAAAGGGACTAGCAAATTGCTTCTAGCGTAATAAGTGAGATGCCTTAAGAGCTATAAAGGGATGTCCGTGGGAAATAAGGGAGGCATCCCTTCCAAGGAACAGTGATTTGAATGGTACACTTTCACAAGCATCTCCATTCAGCTGTTTCCTTTTATAGTATTTCATTCTGTAATACAAATACTTACACGATTTTCTTTCGGAGTAGAATAAGGTTGTACTGTATCTCCTTTGAAGTCAACTTTTATTCTGTCTGCCGCAATGCCTTTAGATTTCAATGCTTCAGCAACATTCTTGGCACGAGCCTCGGACAACTTAAAGTTTATTGTTGCATTACCTGTATTTACATCTGCATAACCTGTTATGCAAATCTTTGCCGCAGGATTTTTCTCCAGATACTCAACCAAAGAGCTAATTTTTTGCTGTTGCTCATCCTGAATACGAGCAGAGTTCAAAGCGAAGAAAATATTCTGCTTCATAGGTTCTACAACTATTTTGTCTTCCTTCGGCTTCGATTGCTCCACTACCGGAATCGGTTCAGGACGCTGCTCCACTGTCGTAACAGAAACAGGTTGTTCGGGTTCATAAGAAACAGGAGCCACCTTCCTGGAGCTTTTTCCTAATGTGAAAGAGAGCCCAACCAATCCATTGAATTGCCAATCAGCATTCACACCTTTCTTAGAGTTAAACTTGTCAGACAACATATTTGTATTCAACTCAAAGTTGATAGCCACATGATCATTCAGACGAAGATTTGTCCCCAGCCCGATACGTCCTGAAGCATACAGTTTCTTACCTGTCCACAAACGTTGCAAATTGTACCCGCTTGCGTTCAAAGCTACAGCCTCATCATTGTCAAAAGCGCCATTCAAGCCTATACCCAGAAAAAGATATGCATTGAATATACGTTTTGAATGGAAACCATAACACAAGTTACTTAGATCAAACATAGCATCTAGGCCACCCTGCAAATATTTATATTTATAAGTAATTGCCGGATTTACCCAACCTCCTTTAGCCTGCCAGCCACTTGCTTCTGCCCGAACTGCAAACAACGGAGTAAACTTATATCCCAAAGCTACCGCTACGGACGGAGATACCAAATCTCCGAAAATCGCTTCACCTAAAGTATAGGCACCTCCTCCTTGCAGAGACAGAAACCAATGTGGATTGAACTCAGTTTTTCCTTCCTCTTTTCCGGAAAACTGTTCTTTTGTGTAACCAGACTGCCAAGCAAAGGCAACATTAACGTACGTCAGGAATAGAACCAACAGAATGTGATATTTAATCTTCATATTTATTATATAATTCAACTCAAAACAGAGGACGCCCCGTTTGTTTACTGGAACGTCCTCCGTAATTTATCTACAAATCAAGTTTCTTTATAAGAGAATCATGACTTTGTTATTTAATTGCTTTTTCTGTCAATGTTACAGGAATCTCACATTTTACAACTGACAAATCTTTGAATGTCACAGTTGCAATTACCGTAAGGTTGTAATCTCTAGTCAAAGTAGAACCTTCGTTTTTCCAAGTAACTACACCTGTAGTAGCATTAACCTTTAACTCTGAATTTGCAGACATATTCTTGTCAAGTATAGCCCAATCACCTTCTTCAACGAAAGCATATTCAACACTTACCATGTCAGCATTCAGTTTATAAGTATTTGTAGCTTTATCACTCAACACTAATACAGTAGCAGTAGAGCTATAAGAGTAAATAGCGCTTCCTTCGTTATCCTTCACAAGAACTTCAGGCATAGTGGCTCCGGTGTTTACACCAATTCCATTACCAAAGATCTTTATGCCGGTAGCTTTTGTAGCAACAAACGGATTAATGAATACGATGTTATATGCAAAATCACATGTTTCACCATTTTCCAAAGTTACCTGATAAGTCATGTTCTTAACATCATCACGTTCGGTCATCGGCTCAGTCAACTTAACTGTCTGATCTGTTGAGAATGAAGCCAGAGGAGACGGAGATACACCTGTTACACCAGAAGCCCATTGGAACTGAAGTGCTTTTACATTATTAACTTTATTATAGTATGTGAAGATATTCTCACCTGCTTCATTATTTTCAAAATGCTCGCTCACTACAGAAGACATTTCCCAACCGGAGTTTTCCTGTCCTTTGACTACAATACAATCCTTATAAGTCTTTCCATCAGCAAGAGACTTATATGTCTCGTTATAATACAAAGGATTATAAGTATAAGCAACACATTCTTCCTTCACATAGAATACTTGTTGAAGTACAATATCACCATGAGATGTATCATTAGAAGGAATAATAATCTTAACTGAGTATTTAGCACCCTTACCGTCTACGTCTTTGTAAGTATTCTGAGTCTTGATCAGATTATTGATACCCACTTTGATAGCAGAGGTCTTGGTTGCATCATCGTTCAATTTAATATTCAGAAGAAGACCTGATTCATCATTTATCACTACATCTGTACTCTGTTCTGCCTCTTGATCAATAATAGTCAGTTCCTGACCATTTTTGTCAGTTACAGTAACCAATACATTATATTTATGATCATCACCACCATAATAATTCCAGAATGTAGTAGAAGTCAATTTTGCAGTACCGTAAATCTTATTGTTGATAGCCTGATAGTCCATGCTGACATTATCAAGATTATAGTCATTAGTGAATGCTTTTTCATCACCTTCTAACTTATGATAATCAGCTGCTTTATCAGCAGACATATCAATAATTCCATAATCAGGTTTTTCGTCCGGAGCCTGAGATGTTTCTGTAATCTCCAATTTGATATAAGATGAAGCTACGAGTTTCTTTTCACCTGCATTGCTAGTTAAGAAAGCGTCTACTCTAACAACAGGAGTACGTCCGATAGCCGGAGTTCCGTTTTTCACTTCAGGATTAACTTTAATAACACCGTTACCGGCAATGTTTTCTCCTTCTTTTACGATAAACCATTGTTGATTTGTCTTTTCGTCATCTTCAGCCAAATAGTTCTCAGGTATTGAGAATTCATAACTCATGCCTTTGAATCCCAATGCTGCCAACCAATTATCTTTATCATTAGAATACAATCCTACATAATCTTTCAAATTAATAGTAGCATCATATTTAAATGTAGCGTTTGCAGCAGCGTCCAATGCAACAAACTGTTTGATGAAATCATCTGATTCACCATCTTTATTGATAGATTTTGTACGCTCATAGAAAGTAATAGCAGCATCGTCACCTTCCTTAGTTTTTACGCTATCAGCAAGTACCAAGTCAATCTCGCTAGATGTAGCATATACATAATCAGATGTCATTGGTTTTTGACCATACCATGCCTGTAAAGCAGCAATATTATATTCAGCATTTTGAGCCAATGCATTCGGATTAATTGTTGTTCCGATAGTTACAACACCATCCGCCACCTTCGTCTCGTCAACATTCAGCAACACTTTCTTGTCACCAACTGCACGGGTTTTCACTTTACGATCGATAAAGCCGAATACAGTTTTTCCGTCAACATTTGCATCTTCCGGATTCAAGCGATAATTCAATGCCACAACATTTGATTTACCCCAATCTTTCTGTGCAATGAATTCGCCACTAGTAGTATTAAACTTAGCTTCATTTAAATAACTCTCGATATGATAGAAAGGCTTACTAGTAGTTGCATAAGGAACATCTGTACTTACTACATCAGGAATGAATGCGATAGAAGATAAAGCAATGCCTGAAGTGATGTCTATTGCTATACCATCCGGTGCTCCTTCAACTCCTTGAAGTGTCAATACATTACCATTAAGAACAGCAGTAACTCCACCTTCAGATGCTGCGGTTTTCCAACTAATATCTGTTGCTTCTACCAATTTACCATCCTGATAAATATCAAAACAGCCAGTTTCTTTGTTAGGTACATAGTACTTACCGTTTTCACCGGGTGTACCTTCTCCACCAGCCGGTCCGGCAGCACCGGGTGCTCCATCTACTCCGACAGCTTTATATTCGGTTTTCACACCATTTTTGTACCAATAGCCATCTTTCTCACCAATCGTCCAAACATCAGCATCCGCACCATTTTTACCATTAGTCAGTTCATAGCTTTTGCCGTCACTAAGCGTCACAGTAATTCCGTTCTCTCCTTTCACAACATTTGTTATAACGGAACCGCTGTTAACCTTTGTCTGCAACTCCTCGAGTGACACCTTTACAGCGTCAATCTGTGTTTGCAGATTGTCGATGTCATCATCGTAGTCCTTACAACCTACATAGGTGACAGTAGAAAGTGCCAGCGCCCCGAAGAACATCACTTTTACAAATTTTCTTTTCATAACTACTTAAAAATTACATTAATAATATATTATTAAACACTAAGTTTCAATAATAGACAGCCCGTTACTTCATAGGTAACAGGGAAACCTTTGTTCCTGCTCTTTTAGAGTAGTCAATACTGAAAAATGATACGATAGATTATGAAAGTTCTTTACCCCTGCTTCTGATAAGCGGCAGAGGGGAGGGAAATCTTGTGCAATATTTAGAAGTTAACAAAGCCCTAATACAAAGAATCCACGTGTTTTATCTGTTTTAGTTCCGCTTTTGAGTAGTTTATTAAAAAAATGTGTGATTTCGTTTGGTTGTTTTAAGAAATATGCTCATATTTGCACCGATATTTATTCCCGTTACCTATGAAGTAACAGGCTATTTATCAAGACATTAATCCACCGGCAGATCGTCGGACAAAGTCAACAACCTGTCTATTAGCTTCATCAATTTTCTTACTCCTGAAAGGTTTCAAATAAGTCTCGGTTACAGTGATAGACGAATGTCCCATAGCTTCGGAGATAATACCCGGATGAATTTCGCAATAATAAGCCGTCGTAGCCCAAGTGTGACGGGCGGTGTACGAGCTTAATTTATCGCCTAGTCCTAATAACTCTCCCAGCAACATTAGTTGTTGATTAAAGCTGCGTAACGCCAACTGATATTCCCGATACGCCTCTTTCGTTCCTTCACGGCTTTCCAAAAAAGGAAAGAGATAAGGAGAAGAAGAATCACGGTTCATGTATTTCTTTACCAGAATCATTGCTTCCGGAGTTAACGTCACCGACAGGGGACGGCCTGTTTTACGCCGACGATACGTGATCACATTATCACGTAAATCACTCTTACGTAGATAAGCAAGATCAACAAACGGTATACCACGAAGAAGAAACATTAAAATAAAAAACTCCTGCGCCCGTCGTAATCTTAAAGACACTCCGGACGAACGGGACAAGTCCGCAAAAACTTTCTTCATATCTTCGTCACTTAATGCCCGCTTATGGTCGGCACGAGTACCCGTATACACCGAACGGAACAGATGCGGAACGTATGGTGCCCGATGAAGATCGACGGCACGATTGTAAACGGCACGAAAGGTACGAAGATAGGTAGAAACCGTATTCCAGCTACACCCACGACTACGAAGATAAACTTCGAACCCTTTTAACCACTCTGAAGTTACCTCATTGAAGGCAAAATCATCTTTCCCACGATAAGCAATAATGGCATTGAGACTGCTGCGATAGACATGAGCAGTTCCAAAGTTTCCCTCCACTTGTAACCCACGGGCCACTTGCTTCATAAATCCTAATACTTTTGACATCTCACGATTGTTTTGATTAATTTGATAATAAAGATACAAGTATTCTCATAAAAAGAATACCTCATACAAACAAAACGAGATATAAAGATGTTTTGGAATGCACCATAACGATGAAAAGCCCGAACTTTCACAAGCTCGAGCCTTTTGTATACTTAAAACATCTCCTTATCTATAGGAAATAAGGGACTAGCAAATTGCTTCTAGCGTAATAAGTAAGATGTCTTAAGAGAGAGATAAAAAGGGATGTCCGTGGGAAATAAGGGAGGCATCCCTTCTAGAGATAAACATTTGAGAATATACTTTCACAAGCATAATTTTCAGTCTATCCCTGAATATATTTCTTCTCAAAAGATTTGATTATATATTATAGAAGGCATCTTTAATCTTAAAAGGATTAAGATGCCCTCAATTACAGATCTTTTAAATCCGGTTTACTTCAACACTTTAACATAAACAGTTTCAGTAGTCTGTCTGCCCCATTTATCAGTAATGATAACGTTTACTTCACATACCGGAGGAGTAACGATAGGTGTTTGAGAAGCTTTCTTAGAGATTACAACTTTGTCAGTTTTCGTAAAGTCAGTAGCACTTAATGTTACATAATCTTTAGCATCCTGGTTTGCCAATTCAAGTACAACAGATTTAATTCTCTTGTCATCAAAGTCATAGCCAACACCATAAGCATCTGTTTTTTCGAAATCTTTAGCTAACAGATCTTGTGTATGTCCTCCATCTACTTCAAATGGCTTAGCTTCAGTACCTGATTTGCCAATATACTTAAATGTACCTTCGAAGATTTCCGATTTCACAGTCAAATTAAACTTATCAGTGATAACATTCAGACGGTCATTTCCAAACGGAGCATAAGCTACTGTAATGTTACGACCTTCATAAGCACCACCCCAAGCATCATAAGGCGCAACTGTGATCTCATCGCTACTCTTATTTGAGGACAACCATGCATCAGCATAGACTTTCGTATCATCTACCATTTTGGACGGTATTTCCTCATCAAATGAAATAAGTGCTTTCTCTTTAGCAGAAATAGAACCTTCCTGGTACAGTTTGTAAAGATTGTAAGTAATCTTACCTGCTGCATCTTCATCATTTACATTACCATAAGCAGTAGCGTTATCACCACTAAAGTAAGCACCTGCACGTTTGAATTCAAACAACTTACTATCCTGCTGGTCTACAGTAATCTTAAATGTCGTTTCATACAGAACATCATTATCCAATCCCGGAGTCGGAGTTGCATTTTTGAATTTAACTGTTGCAGTATGAGGAACAGCAGCAACTTCAGCAGGATCAAATGTAGCTTCGATTACAAATTTAGTAATATCAGCTACACCTGTAGACATATCAGCTACGGGTTCTCCGTCTTTGTCCAAACCTACCAGTTTCAAAGTAATACCACCTTCATATTCCAAATCCTTCACTCCGTTAATTTCAACTTCACCATCAGTATAAGCGATTTCCGTATCTATACCAGCTGTTATATTTGCTTTGATTACATCTACTGAAGGACCAACAATTTCAGAAGTAGCTGTTACTTTTTCGCCATCTACGACCCAAGTCATATCTTTAATCTCTGCTTTTTCAGCTGCATACTTGAATGTCAAATTCAACTTAGCTTCTTTTTCATTTCCAGCAGTAGTAAAATAGGCAATAGTAACAGTCAATTTGCCTTCCTTATTAGCAATAATTGTTTTATTTTCCTTGCTAAATGTAGCCTCAATTTTCTTAGCATCGGCTTCGACAACTGAATAAGTATAATCTACTACATCATTCAATTGATCACCAACCAATTCATCCAGATTATGAGTAACTTTGAAATCTACATCCTTATTTACATCTATAAGTGTCTTTTCTTCTTCTTTAGCTGTAACTTTCACATCATATCCGGAGATGATTTCATTCCCCCACGCATCTTTCGTTGTAAGTGCATAAGCGATATTTTCATTCAAATTATCCGGATCTATACCTTCAGCAAATTTAAGAGTCAAGTCATAGATACCTTTATTTGCTGTATTTTCAGCACGAGTTAAAGCAGTTTCACTAACATTAGCTGCAATACTAGCTACAACAAAGTTTGTATTTCCTTTAGAATCAGTCAAGCCGATTTCATAAGATTGAATATCTTTAACCTCCAAGTTCACCGGATTAATCAATGCATGAATCATGCTACCTCTAGCAGACAGGAACGTTCCTTTTGGATAAGATTTTCCGTTAAATTTAACATCTTTTCCTACTACTCCATAATACAAGGTAGCGTTTGCCTCAGTAGAAGAAAAATCGATACTTCCACCTTGTTCGCCAAGTGCACGCATACTAGTGATACGAGCAGCCTTAGGCATAGAAACAGTTTCCCATTCTCCCGTTTCCTTATTGAGTATATTCAAAACCCAAACCAATGGATTATTAGCATCAGCAGTTACATAGATATCTGTAGCAGCTTTAACATCTGTTTTTTTAGGTTCTCCGGCTTCTGCATCCCAAACCATCCAATATCCGTCTTCTGAAATTTGCGGTGCATATCCATCTTCACCTTTATCGCCTTGGTCACCTTGGTCACCTTGATCTCCCTTATCACCTTTCTTTCCTTCAGAACAAATACCGGTGTCTTTTCCATCAATAATCCAGTTCTTTGTTGCCGAATCAATCTCAATCTTTGTACCTGCTGCGCCATCGGCACCACTTACGATAGAATAGCTTTTACCATCGTTAAAAGTAATTTTAAATCCATCAGTAATTGTCTCTACAGCGGTTACCCATTTGCCTTCTTTCACAAAATTCTGTAACTCGGCAATGCTAGCTTTGTTTGCGTCAATCTGTGTTTGCAGATTGTCGATGTCATCATCGTAGTCCTTACAACCTACATAGGTGACAGTAGAAAGTGCCAACGCCCCGAAGAACATCACTTTTACAAATTTTCTTTTCATAACTACTTAAAAATTACATTAATAATATATTATTAAACACTAAGTTTCAATAATAGACAGCCCGTTACTCTGTAGGTAACGGAGAGACCTTTGCGCCTGCTCTTTTAGAGTAGTCAATACTGAAAAATGATACGATAGATTATGAAAGTTCTTTACCCCTGCTTCTGACGAGCGGCAGAGGGGAGGGAAATCTTATGCAATATTTAGAAGTTAACAAAGCCCTAATACAAAGAATCCACGTGTTTTATCTGTCCTAGTTCCGCTTTTAAGTAGTTTATTAGAAAAAATGTGTGATTTCGTTTGGTTGTTTTAAGAAATATGCTCATATTTGCACCGTCATTTATTCCCGTTACCTACAGAGTAACAGAATAATAATCAGGCATTTAATCCTATCACAGAACGCTTCACAAAATCAAGAACCTGTTTATTTGCTTCATCAATTTTCTTGCTTCGGAAAGGCTTGAGATATGTCTCTGTTACCGTAATGGAAGAATGCCCCATAGCTTCGGAGATAATACCCGGATGAATTTCGCAATAATAAGCCGTCGTAGCCCAAGTATGCCGGGCAGTGTATGAGCTTAATTTATCACCCAATCCTAATAACTCTCCCAACAACATTAGTTGTTGATTAAAGCTGCGCAACGCCAACTGATATTCACGATACGCCTCTTTCGTTCCTTCACGGCTTTCCAAAAAAGGAAAGAGATAAGGAGAAGAAGAATCACGGTTCATGTATTTCTTTACCAGAATCATTGCTTCCGGAGTCAACGTCACCGACAGGGGACGGCCTGTTTTACGCCGACGATACGTGATTACATTATCACGCAAATCACTCTTGCGCAGATAAGCAAGATCAACAAACGGTATACCACGGAGCGAGAACATAAGAATAAACAGTTCCTGTGCACGGCGCATATTCGGAGATACACCCGAAGACTGCGACAATTTACAAAACACTTTCTTCATATCGTCGTCACATAGGGCACGTTTATGATCGGCACGAGTGCCCGTATACACCGAACGGAACAGATGCGGAACGTATGGTGCCCGATGAAGATCGACGGCACGATTGTAAACGGCACGAAAGGTACGAAGATAGGTAGAAACCGTATTCCAGCTACACCCACGACTACGAAGATAAACTTCGAACCCTTTTAACCACTCTGAAGTTACCTCATTGAAGGCAAAATCATCTTTCCCACGATAAGCAATAATGGCATTGAGACTGCTACGATAGACATGAGCAGTTCCAAAGTTTCCCTCCACTTGCAGCCCACGGGCCACTTGCTTCATAAATCCTAATACTTTTGACATCTCACGATTTTATTAATAAATTAGACAATAAATATACAAGTATTCCAATAACCGAACAAATCGGAGAATGAGATGTTTTGGGAACACAAAAAAAAGAACCACCTTCCCTTTATCAGGGAAAGCGGTTCTTCTTTCTTTATATTCTCTAATAGGAAACCGGAATTACATCATTCCACCCATTCCTCCCATTCCGGGAGCGCCCATTGGCATTTCAGGTTTGTCTTCCTTCTTTTCTACAATGACACATTCGGTAGTCAGGAACATACCAGCGATAGAAGCTGCATTTTCCAAAGCTACACGAGCAACCTTAGCAGGATCTACTACACCGGCAGCGTGTAGGTTTTCGTAAACATCCGTACGGGCATTGTACCCAAAGTCGCCTTTACCTTCACGTACTTTCTGAACAACTACCGCACCTTCTTTACCGGCATTTGCTACAATTTCGCGAAGCGGTTCTTCAATAGCACGTTTGATAATACCGATACCTGTTGTTTCGTCAGCATTGTCACCCGTCAAGCCTTCGAGAGAATCGATAGCACGGATATAAGCTACGCCACCACCCGGGATAATACCTTCTTCGATAGCAGCACGAGTTGCACGCAATGCATCGTCTACTCGGTCTTTCTTTTCCTTCATTTCTACTTCAGAAGCAGCACCTACGTAAAGAACAGCTACACCACCTGACAACTTAGCCAGACGTTCCTGCAATTTTTCACGGTCGTAGTCTGATTTAGTAGCAACGATTTGAGCTTTGATCTGGTCGCAACGTTCCTTGATGTTTTCTTTTGCACCGGCACCGTTTACGATTGTAGTATAATCTTTAGAAACTGTTACCTTATCGGCAGTACCCAACATTTCGATAGTAGCCTGTTCCAGTTTCAATCCTTTTTCTTCGCTGATAACCACACCACCTGTCAGGATAGCGATATCTTCCAGCATTTCTTTGCGACGGTCGCCAAAGCCCGGAGCCTTCACAGCACAAATCTTCAACTGAGAACGCAGACGGTTTACTACCAAAGTAGTCAATGCTTCGCTATCTACATCTTCTGCAATAACCAACAGAGGACGACCAGTCTGTACAGCCGGTTCGAGGATAGGCAAGAAATCTTTCAGGTTAGAAATCTTCTTGTCGTAGATCAGAATGTAAGGTTTCTCCATTTCACATTCCATCTTCTCTGTATTTGTCACAAAGTAAGCTGACAGATAACCACGGTCGAACTGCATACCTTCTACTACACCGATTGTAGTGTCAGTACCTTTTGCTTCTTCGATAGTGATAACACCGTCTTTAGAAACCTTACGCATTGCATCAGCAATCAATTTACCGATCACCGGATCATTGTTTGCAGATATGGTAGCCACTTGTTCAATCTTGTCGTAGTTGTCACCTACTGTTTCTGCTTGCGATTTGATTGATTCTACCACTTTGGCAACAGCCTTGTCGATACCACGTTTGATATCCATTGGGCTAGCACCGGCAGTCACGTTCTTCAATCCTTCAGCTACGATAGCCTGAGCGAGAACGGTTGCAGTTGTTGTACCGTCACCTGCATCATCACCAGTCTTGGAAGCAACTTCCTTCACTAGTTGTGCACCTGTATTCTGGTAAGCGTCTGCCAGTTCAATTTCTTTTGCTACTGTCACACCGTCTTTTGTGATGTGCGGAGCACCGAATTTCTTTTCGATGATAACGTTACGTCCTTTCGGACCAAGAGTTACTTTTACTGCATTTGCCAAAGCATCGACACCTTTTTTCAATTGGTCACGGGCGTCAATATTGAATAATATTTCTTTTGCCATAATGATATTTACAATTTAATGATTGATTATTTACTACATTTATTAACCCAAAACAGCGAGAACATCGCTCTGACGCATGATAAGGTATTTAGTACCTTCGACTTCAAGTTCTGTTCCGGCATATTTACCATAAAGAACTGTATCGCCTACTTTCAATACCATTTCTTCATCTTTCGTACCGTGACCTACTGCCACAACTTCACCTTTCAAAGGTTTTTCTTTTGCTGTATCAGGAATAATGATACCACCAATTGTTTTTTCTTCTGCAGGTGCAGGGAGGATAAGCACTCTGTCTGCTAATGGTTTAATGTTCATAGTTACTTATTATATTTTAGTTATACATTATAATATTAATTGTCACCCGCCTGTTCTGCAGGCGAACCGTTAAAGACATTGCGAAAAGCGTGCCAAAGCAAAAGAATGATTGTTTGGCAGAAATTGACTGACAAAATGACTGACAGTTCACCTCTTATGGCAAAAAGAGAGAGCTACCACTACCCTACCTTCATAGTATTAACAAAGAAGTTACTCCCCGTAGGGCGCAAACTTCCCTTCCCTTTACCACAAAGTTCTTTCCGCCCCGTTTCAGACTTAAAACGGAAGTTGCGTTTTTATAAATGAAGGCTTTGATTATATAAACGAAACTTGCGTTTTTATAAACGGAAGTTTCGTTTATAGATTATGATAAAGCAAGAGCAACTTTACGCTCTATATAGAGGAAGTTTGCAAAGGATGAAGTGAGACTTATCTATATGTCTCCAGGAAAACAAACAAGGAGGTCTGAACTTTGCAGCCCAAACCTCCTGATTATGTGTGAAGGGAATGTATGTATGCGAAAGCTATAAACTAGCTATATACTTCCATAGCGGAGCAGCGTTCAGCGCTTGCATGATTTCGTTGTTATCCAGCAGCCGTTTCACCTCTTCCAAGGTGAGCAGATGCACGGAAAGATCTTCGGTAGCTTCCAGATGTTGGTGGTCGATGAGTTCCACATCGGTTGCAAGGAAGCAATACGTCAGATTGGTGTGAGTGCTCGGATTGGCGGAAATCAACATATATTCCTGCCAGTTGCCATTTCCGTAGCCGGTTTCTTCCCATAATTCGCGTTGGGCGGATACCAATGGCGAAGCGTCTTCCTTTTCACACACACCGGCACAAAGTTCATAACAAGTCCGGCCGATGCCGGGACGGTATTGGCGGACAAATACAAATTTGCCTTCTTTGGTTATGGCAATCGTGTTTACCCAGTCGGGATATTCAAGAATATAATATTCGGGGATATGATTTCCATTGGGAAGCAACATATCTTCACAACGAACGGTCAGCCACGGGCGGCGGAACAGGTATTTGCTGCTCACCGTTTTCCATGCTTTGTTTTTCTCTTCCATAAGGTTTCTTGTTTTCTTCCGGCAAAAGTAATGATTTCCTCCGGATATCTTGCTTTACAGCTTTCTCTTTTATTCGTCCACACAAGTTATCTCTATCATCCGGATCTGTTCCAGATATTTCTTAGTCGAACTAACCAAAGAACTTCCCATATAGAATAAAAACATCAGGCTGACAATAGTCATTAGTACACCAATCAAAGCGAAACGGTTTCTTTGTTCTAAAATGCTGCTATTCATACCTCTTCCTCCTCTTAATTTTACCTACTGCAAAGATAACGCAGAAAGGCTACAAAAAATTTACAAGAATGTTTCAAAAAGCTTAAATATTGAAATAGTGTTCGTATCTTTGCATCCGCTAACAACCCCTTAATTACAATATGGCATTTACGAATAACATTATGATTGTCCGGCACAAGTTACTGGCTGACCTTGTAAGACTCTGGAAAAACGACCAGTTAGTAGAAAAAATAGACCGGCTACCTATTGAATTGAGCCCACGCAAGTCAAAGCCTCTGGGACGCTGTTGTGTACACAAAGAACGAGCCGTGTGGAGATACAAGATGTTCCCCCTAATGGGACTGGACATGACAGACGAACATGACGAAGTAACTCCTCTCTCCGAATATGCGCAGCAAGCATTGAGCCGTCCCGAACCGGATAAAGAAAATATAATGTGCGTCATTGACGAAGCGTGTTCTTCCTGCATACAGATTAATTATGAAATAACCAACCTTTGTCGCGGATGTGTGGCCCGTAGTTGCTATATGAACTGCCCCAAAGATGCCATACGTTTCAAGAAAAACGGTCAGGCAATGATCGACCATGAGACGTGTATCAGTTGCGGTATCTGTCATAAGAGTTGCCCGTATCATGCCATCGTCTATATTCCTGTGCCTTGCGAAGAATCCTGTCCGGTGAAAGCTATCAGTAAAGATGAACACGGAATAGAGCATATCGACGAAAGCAAATGTATATATTGCGGAAAGTGCATGAATGCTTGTCCGTTCGGTGCTATCTTCGAGATTTCACAGACATTCGACGTTTTGCAACGAATCCGTAAAGGAGAGAAAATGGTGGCTATTATTGCTCCGTCTATCCTCGGGCAGTTCAAGACTTCGATCGAACAAGTATATGGAGCTTTTAAAGAAATAGGATTTACCGATGTGATTGAAGTGGCCGAAGGAGCAATGTCGACTACCAGCAACGAAGCACACGAGTTACTGGAGAAGTTGGAAAAAGGACAAAGTTTCATGACTACTTCCTGCTGCCCTTCTTACATCGAACTGGTAGAAAAACATATTCCGGGGATGAAACCATACGTTTCCACCACCGGTTCGCCGATGTATTACACGGCACGGATCGCCAAGGAGAAGCACCCGGATGCAAAAATCGTATTCGTAGGTCCATGTGTAGCCAAACGTAAAGAGGTGCGCCGCGACGAGGCCGTAGATTATATCCTGACATTCGAAGAGGTGGGTTCCATTCTTGACGGGTTGGACATCCAACTGGAGCAGACACAGGCTTTCTCCATATTGCATACTTCCGTCCGCGAAGCACACGGTTTCGCACAAGCCGGCGGTGTAATGGGAGCTGTCAAAGCATACCTGAAAGAAGAAGCGGAAAAGATAAACGCGATCCAAGTGTCGGATATCAATAAGAAGAACATAGCCCTGCTGCGTGCCTGTGCCAAGACCGGAAAGGCAGCCGGACAATTTATTGAAGTCATGGCTTGCGAAGGTGGTTGTATCACCGGACCGAGCACGCACAATGACATTGTTTCGGGACGTCGCCAACTGGCACAAGAGCTGCTCAAACGAAAAGAGAGCTATGAAACAATGGATAGATAAACTACGGCAGGAAAGAACTCTTCGACCCGAAGAATTCCGGCAACTGTTGACCGGATGTGACGCGGACTCCCTACGAATCATTAACGAACAGGCACGGGAGGTCAGCCTCCGGCATTTCGGAAACCGGATTTATATCCGTGGACTGATTGAAATAAGTAATTGCTGCCGGAACAACTGCTATTACTGCGGCATCCGGAAAGGTAATCCGCACGTAGCACGTTACCGGCTGAGTCCGGAAAGTATTCTGGATTGCTGCAAACAAGGATACGCACTGGGATTCCGGACTTTTGTCCTGCAAGGGGGAGAAGATCCTGCACTGACGGACGACCGCATAGAGACAATCGTTGCCACCATACGGCGGCATTATCCGGACTGTGCCATTACGCTATCACTCGGCGAAAAGTCACGCGAAGCGTATGAACGTTTCTTTCACGCTGGAGCCAATCGCTACCTGTTACGGCACGAAACTTACGACGCGACGCATTACAGCCAACTGCACCCTGCCGGAATGTCCGGCAAGCAACGCCTGCAATGCCTGCAAAACTTAAAAGAAACAGGGTATCAAACCGGAACGGGAATTATGGTCGGTAGTCCGGGACAGACTGTAGAACATCTGATTCAAGACATTCTGTTTATCGAAAAACTCCGTCCTGAAATGATCGGCATCGGTCCTTTTCTGCCTCATCAGGATACGCCTTTTGCCCGATATTCCAGCGGAACGCTCGAACAGAC
Organism: Bacteroides caccae; assembly: GCF_002222615.2. Lineage (NCBI taxonomy): Bacteria > Pseudomonadati > Bacteroidota > Bacteroidia > Bacteroidales > Bacteroidaceae > Bacteroides > Bacteroides caccae. The sequence goes on from NZ_CP022412.2 coordinate 4,173,601, forward strand.
ACTGCTCTTATTGTCTATCTTCCGCCTGATGCACCCATCGGCACTGATTCCATCGACAACAGCTCTGGCTACACTGACTCCCGACGGACGGGAACGGGGGATATTGGCAGGAGCAAATGTAGTCATGCCCAATCTGTCGCCACAGGAGGAACGGAAAAAGTATGCCTTATATAATAACAAAGCCTCCCTCGGAGCTGAATCGGCAGAAGGAATCAGGATATTGCAACAACAATTACATAACATCGGCTACGAGATTTCTTTCTCCAGAGGAGATTTTAAAACGGTTGACAGTTAGAAGTCAGTTAGTTGGAACTTAGAAGTTTAGAATAGATTATGACATACAAAGTAGATTCACCTGAAGCAGAAGAATTCATCCACCATGAAGAAATTCTGGAAACACTGGAATATGCACGGACCAACAAAGACAATCGTGCACTGATTGAACAACTGATTGAAAAAGCTGCTCTATGTAAAGGACTGACACATCGGGAAGCAGCCGTCCTATTGGAATGTGACCAGCCCGATCTGATAGAACACATCTTTCATCTCGCCAAAGAAATCAAACAAAAGTTTTACGGCAACCGTATCGTAATGTTTGCACCGCTGTACCTCTCGAACTATTGCGTCAACGGCTGTACCTACTGCCCATATCATGCCAAAAACAAAACGATTGCCCGCAAGAAACTGACACAGGAAGAGATCCGTCAGGAAGTGATTGCCTTACAGGATATGGGGCACAAGCGCCTGGCACTCGAAGCTGGAGAACATCCCACCCTGAATCCGATAGAATATATTCTGGAATCTATCCGGACGATTTACGGTATCAAACATAAAAACGGGGCTATCCGTCGGGTGAACGTAAATATTGCAGCCACTACGGTAGAAAACTACCGCCGGTTGAAAGAGGCAGGCATCGGCACTTATATATTGTTCCAGGAGACTTATCATAAAGAAAACTACGAAGCCCTCCACCCCACCGGACCGAAAAGCAACTATGCCTACCACACGGAAGCCATGGACCGTGCTATGGAAGGGGGTATTGACGATGTAGGGGTAGGCGTTCTCTTCGGACTGAATACATACCGTTATGACTTTACCGGACTGCTGATGCACGCCGAACATCTGGAAGCCAGATTCGGCGTAGGTCCGCATACGATCAGCGTTCCGCGCATCTGCTCGGCAGATGATATTGATGCAGGGGATTTCCCCAATGCTATCTCGGACGAGATATTCAGTAAGATTGTAGCCGTTATCCGGATAGCCGTTCCATATACCGGAATGATTATTTCGACCCGCGAATCACAGGAGTCACGCAAGAAGGTCCTCGAACTGGGCATTTCACAAATCAGCGGCGGTTCGCGTACCAGTGTCGGAGGGTATGCGGAAAGAGAACTGCCGGAGAACAATTCCGCACAGTTCGATGTCAGTGACACACGGACACTGGATGAGGTTGTCAACTGGCTGCTCGATCTCGGGCATATCCCCAGCTTCTGTACTGCCTGTTACCGCGAAGGAAGAACGGGCGACCGTTTCATGTCGCTCGTCAAATCCGGACAGATAGCAAACTGCTGTGCCCCGAATGCCTTAATGACACTGAAAGAGTATCTGGAAGATTATGCCTCCGAAGACACCCGGAAAAAAGGGCTGAAACTGATTGAAAAGGAAACGGAACATATTCCGAATCCCAAAATCAGAGAAATCGCCATACGTAACTTAAAAGCAATCGCCGAAGGCAAAAGAGATTTTCGATTATGAGTTTAACAGATACCCCTAACGCCAACAGGCTTCACATAGCTCTTTTCGGCAGACGAAACAGTGGCAAGTCTTCTCTTATCAACGCTTTGACAGGACAGGACACTGCGCTCGTCTCGGATACTCCGGGAACAACCACCGACCCGGTAGCGAAAGCCATGGAAATTCATGGGATCGGACCGTGCCTGTTTATCGATACACCGGGATTCGACGATGAAGGCGAACTTGGGCGAATGCGTATTGAACGCACATGGAAAGCGGTAGAGAAAACAGATATGGCTATCTTATTTTGTGGAGGCGATACGTCTGCCGGGCTTTCAAAGGAGACAAAGGAGCCCGATTTTACAGAAGAACTTTACTGGCTGGAACAGTTAAAGGCCAAAGGGATTCCGACGATTCTGCTGATAAACAAAACAGATATACGGAAAGATTCACAGGCGTTGGCTATCAAAGTCAGAGAAAGTTTCGGAGATACTCCTGTCCTAATCAGTGCAAAAGAGAAAACAGGGATCGAACAGATCCGCCGGACTATACTGGAAAAACTCCCTCCGGATTTCGGCCAGCAAAGTATCACCGGAACGTTAGTCACAGAGAATGACCTCGTGCTTCTCGTAATGCCACAGGACATACAGGCTCCCAAAGGCCGGCTCATCCTGCCGCAAGTACAGACGATTCGTGAATTGCTGGACAAGAAATGTCTGATTGCCACCTGTACCACCGACAAGTTGCCGGAAACATTACACGCCCTTGCTCATCCTCCCAAATTGATTATTACGGATTCGCAGGTTTTCAAAACAGTCTACGAGCAAAAACCGGAAGAGAGCAAACTTACGTCCTTTTCTGTGCTTTTCGCCGGATATAAGGGAGATATTCATTATTATGTGAAAAGTGCGGCCGCTATTGAGATGCTGACCGAATCATCACGTGTGCTAATAGCCGAAGCCTGTACCCATGCCCCTCTTTCCGAGGATATCGGGCGGGTGAAACTTCCCCGCTTACTGAGAAAACGTATCGGTGAGAAACTGCAAATAGACATCGTGGGCGGAACAGACTTTCCACAAGACCTGACACCTTATTCTTTAGTGATTCACTGTGGGGCATGTATGTTCAACCGCAAATATGTACTCAGCCGTATCGAGTTAGCCCGAAAGCAAAATATTCCCATGACAAACTATGGAGTAGCCATTGCTTTCCTCAATGGGATACTAGATCGGATTGAATACTAAAAAAAGAGCTGTTTTGGTTGTATACTAAGAACATTAAGTTTACATTTGCTACCTAATTAATCATATTATTTAATTTAATACACAACACATGAAAAAGAAAGAAGTGGCTTTAGCCATTTTTCTGTTGACCGGACTCACTCTCCAGGCACAGGAAAGAGTGACACAATACAAAGTCCGCGACGCTATTGAGGTTCGTACACCTATCATGAACGACAGTATCAACCCGAAAGGAGAAAAGCATTCAACCAAGATGTTGCTTAAAACTCCGGTAGTACTCGACCTCCCTGATGCGCCCCTGCAATCACTGACCGTTGACACGGCAGGGTATCTAACATTGGATAAGGCTGACAAAAACAGCAAGATTTATGTACTTAAAACACAGATCAGGGCGGAACGTTTCCTGAAAGGAAAATTGAAAGTTACTTCTCCCGTCCGCTGGGAAGTCTTTATCGACGAAGTTTCCAAGCAGACAAAGGACGCCGCCGAAGATAGTATCAGTTCTGCCTCCTCTCGGGATATAGCTCTTACTCTAGAACCGGAAAGAGATTATGAAATCACAATCAAATTGCTTTCCACCGCAGAAGACAAAGCTGCTCCTACCCTGAAATGCGAGTTTATTAAGGACAACAAATTCAAAGATATCGCCTGCACACTAGATCCGAATGCAAAGAAGCGTTTTTCACTGGATAATACAGTGTACGGCAACCGTGTTATCTCCGTTGCGATCTCTCCGAGTGGAAAATACCTGCTGACCCGTTATTGGAACAACCATGCTGCCAAACGCTCGCGTACATACTGTCAGCTCACGGAGCTGAAAACCGGAAAGGTTCTTTTGGATAATGCAAGAGACGGTATGCGTTGGATGCCCAAAAGCGACAAACTCTATTATACCGTAACAGCGCTTAGCGGAAATGACGTTATCACGCTCGACCCTGCTACACTAAACGAAGAAACTCTCTTGAAAGGGATTCCCGAACAGAGCTTTACATGGTCGCCCAACGAAGACTTCCTGATCTATTACCCCAGAGAAGAAGGAGAAAAAGAACAAGGTGCTCTCCGCCGTATCGTCAGCCCGGCAGACCGTATTCCCAACACTCGCGGACGAAGCTTCCTGGCTAAATATAACATAGCCAACGGTGTTTCCGAACGATTGACTTATGGTAACCATAGCACTTACTTACAGGATATTTCTCCCGATGGGAAATTTATGATATATAGTACATCGAAAGAAAACATCACTCAACGTCCGTTCTCTCTGTCTTCTCTCTACCTGGTAGATTTGGAAACGTTGAAGGTTGACACTCTTTTCCACGACGAACGCTTCCTGGGAGGTGCCAGCTATTCACCGGACGGCAAGCAGTTATTGCTTACAGCAAGTCCCGAGGCCTTCGGCGGAATCGGAAAGAATTGCGGTAATCATCCTATTGCCAATGATTTCGACACACAGGCATTTATCATGGATCTGGCTACCCGCAAGATACAGCCGATTACTAAAGACTTCAACCCGACTGTCAGCCCTCTGCAATGGAATCGCGGGGACGGATGTATTTATTTCAATACGGACGATGGCGACTGCAAGAACATCTATCGCTACTCGCCCAAAAACAACAGCTTTGAGAAGTTGAACCTGGAAACGGATGTTACCAGTGCTTTCACCTTATCGGAATACAATCCGGGAATCGCCGCTTATATCGGTCAATCCGACCATAATGCCGGAGTTGCTTATCTGTATGACATGAAGAAAAAAACTTCCCGGTTACTGGCCGACCCATTGAAGCCAATTCTCGACCAGATAGAATTAGGTAAAACCGAACCGTGGAACTTTACGGCCTCGGACGGAACGGTAATCACCGGAAAGATGTGTCTGCCGCCCAACTTCGACCCGAATAAGAAGTATCCGATGCTTGTTTATTACTATGGCGGAACCACTCCTACGACACGTGGCATCAGTAATCCGTATTGTGCCCAACTGTTCGCTTCACGCGACTATGTAGTGTATGTGATTCAGCCTAGCGGTACTATCGGTTTCGGACAGGAATTTTCTGCACGCCACGTCAACGCGTGGGGAAAACGTACTGCTGACGATATTATTGAAGGAACAAAACAGTTCTGCAAGGAACACCCGTTTGTAGACGAAAAACGAATCGGATGTCTCGGTGCTTCCTACGGAGGATTCATGACGCAGTATCTGCAAACTCAAACTGACATCTTTGCCGCTGCCGTGTCTCATGCAGGTATCAGCGATGTGACCAGCTATTGGGGAGAAGGTTACTGGGGCTATTCATACAATGCGATTGCCGCTGCCGACAGCTACCCCTGGAAAAACCCGGATCTGTTTACCAAACAAGGCTCTTTATTCAATGCTGACAAGATCAACACTCCATTGCTATTGTTGCACGGAACCGTAGATACCAATGTACCCATAGGTGAAAGTATACAGCTTTTCAATGCCTTGAAGATATTAGGAAAGACTGTTGAATTCATCACAGTAGACGGTGAGAATCATTTTATTTCAGATTACGACAAGCGTATCAAATGGCACAATTCTATTATGGCATGGTTTGCCCGCTGGCTGCAGGATCGCCCGGAATGGTGGAATGAGATGTATCCCGAACGTCATTTGTAACTCCCGGTAAACAGGAGTACTATTCCCAAATAATAAGGTGCCGCTGATCGAATGTCAACGGCACCTTATCTTTTTATAATCAATGTTCTTTTATCTCTTTACAGCAGCAATCAATTCTTCTGCCGAAACAAGATTCTGTTCCCCTGTCTCCATATTCTTCAGCATAACTTTGCCCTCATTCATCTCGTTTTCACCTACGATAGCGACAAACGGAATATTCTTCGCATTGGCATAGCTCATTTGTTTTTTCATCTTGGAGGCATCCGGGAAGATTTCGGCACGGATACCTGCTGCACGCACTTTTGCCAAAACACCCATAGAGAAAGCCGCTTCCTTTTCACCGAAATTGATGAATAACACTTCTGTTCCGTTCACAGCTTCTTTCGGATAAAGTTCGAGCTGGTTCAACACATCGAAGATACGGTCTGCACCGAAAGAGATACCGACACCGGATACCCCCGACATACCGAATACTCCGGTCAGATTGTCATAGCGTCCACCGCCTGTGATACTGCCGATTTGTACGTCCAACGCCTTCACTTCAAAAATAGCCCCTGTATAGTAGTTCAATCCGCGGGCCAATGTCAGGTCAAGTTCAATTTCATTCTTCAGCCCCATTGTTTCCAATGTATTCAGAATAAACTCACTTTCCTCCACTCCCTTCAATCCTACTTCACTGGTTGACAACACTTCTTTCAATGTGCCCAGTTTCTCCGCATTCGTGCCGTTAAGAAGAATAATAGGCTGCAATTTGGCAATAGCCTCATCACTGATCCCTTTCTCTTTCAGTTCGGCATTCACGTTGTCCAGACCGATCTTATCCAGCTTATCTATGGCTACGGTTATATCGACAATCTTATCAGCTTCACCGATAATCTCGGCAATACCGGAAAGAATCTTACGATTATTAATCTTGATGCATACACGAATACCGAAACGGCTGAATACAGTATCAACAATCTGCATCAGTTCTACCTCGTTCAGCAACGAATCACTACCTACCACATCCGCATCACATTGATAAAACTCACGATAACGCCCTTTCTGCGGACGGTCGGCACGCCATACCGGCTGAATCTGATAGCGTTTGAAAGGGAACGTGATTTCGTCACGGTGCATCACTACATAACGGGCAAAAGGTACAGTCAAGTCATAACGCAATCCTTTCTCACAGAATTTGCTTGCCAACTTTGCTGCATTACGGCTCAACAATTCCTCGTCAGTGATACCGGAAAAATAATCTCCCGAGTTCTGAATCTTAAAAAGAAGTTTGTCGCCTTCATCTCCATACTTTCCCATGAGTGTAGAAAGCATTTCCATAGATGGAGTTTCTATCTGCTGGAAACCATAAAGATGATATACGTCACGAATCGTATTGAATATATAATTACGCTTCGCCATTTCTACCGGCGAGAAGTCACGAGTTCCTTTAGGAATACTTGGTTTTGCTGCCATAATATTACTGTTTATAATTTTAATTGCGCAAATTTACTGCAAATTTCCGAGCAACACTTGCATATATCTGAAAAAATCGTCAACATTCTACCCTAAGTTGTGCAAAACCCGAATATATGATAACGTATGACAAACAAAAGAGTGCCTTCCAGAATCCTAATGCGGACTAAGAAGGCACTCTTTTATATTTTATGGAGAAGTTTTTAGTCTCTTCTACCCATGAAGATCATAATGTAGTAAATCAACGTAGCCAATGAACCCAACGCAGCTACTACATAAGTGTATGCAGCGGAACGAAGTGCATCTTCAGCTTGTCTGTGATTATACGAGTTGGTGATCCCGGATGAACTCAGCCAAACGAGTGCACGCTTACTTGCATTGATTTCCACCGGCAAGGTGATAAAGCTGAACAATGTAGTCATGGCAAACAATATAATACCTGCCAACAATAACTGAGGGAATGTATTCAGCAATAAAATACCTCCCAACAATACCCATGTCATGACAGAAGACGCAAAGCTCACTACCGGGACCAATGCGCTACGCATTTTCAACGGCGCATACATACGTGCGTGCTGAACAGCGTGCCCACATTCGTGTGCAGCTACGGCAGCCGCCATGATACTGTTACTTTCATACACACCTTCACTCAAATTCACTGTTTTATTTGCAGGATTGTAGTGGTCGGTCAATCGTCCCGGAGTATGTGTTACTTGTACATCATAAATTCCATTGTCATGCAACATCTTCAAAGCCACGTCGCGTCCTGTCATGCCATTGCCGGTAGGGATCTTGGAGTACTTCTTGAATTTGTTCTGCAAATTCATCTGCACCAGCCAACTTACTACGGCAATTCCAATAAATAATACCCAATAAGACATCATATACTTTTCGTTTTAATTATTACTCTATATCTATAAACAAATTGTTTGCCAAAAATACGGGGAAACTATCAATGTCAGAATAGTTTCCCCGTGCTTTTATGAAGAATTAGCTAAAAATTAGTCAATCGTAAGTTCTACCACATAGTCAATATCTTTCGGGACTTCCGCAAATTCCAGCAGAACGCCCGCTTTCGTTTTGGTAAGGCGAACCTGAGACTGATCTTTAAATACAACCGCCTTCTTCACTTTCTTATCTGTCAAAGGCAGGAATAATGCTTTATCTTTCAAATCCAGAATATGCACATAGAGTTTGTTCCCTTTCTGTGTAGTCACTCCCCAATCGTGAGGCGCAACCACACCGCCACGTGTTCCATAGATTGTCTCTCCGTATTGTTTCATCCACTCGCCCATCTCTTGCAAACGTTGTACTGCCACTGCAGGAAGTTCTCCGTCAGGTTGAGGACCGATGTTCATCAGAAGATTGGCATTCTTGCCGGCAGCCTTCACCAGATAATGAATCAATGTTTTGGTAGACTTATAGTTTTGGTCGGTAATCTTATACCCCCACATCCCATTCATCGTTTCACAAGTTTCCAGCGGCAGGTGACTTACATCCTGTCCGGAGAGCCCTGCCGTATTCTCACCCGGCAGATCACGTTCGAAGATCTGAATATCCTCACCGGCAAAAGGCGTCTGATGATGATTATTTCCGACCAGACACCCCGGTTGGAGCTTATGAATCAAAGCATACTGTTCGGGCAATTCCCAATCAAAGTCTTTATTCTGATCCTGATCCCACCAGCCGTCGAACCAGATAGCACCTACGGGACCGTAGTTCGTAAGCAATTCCGTCAACTGGTTATTCATAAATTGATAATAGCTTTTCCAGTTTCCTTTTGAATCCGGCCGCCCCGTTCCACGCCCTGTTCGTCCCCAGGGATAGTCTTCACGCACCCAGTCGAGATGCGAATAGTAGAAATGAAGTTTGATTCCATGTTTGGCACAGGCAGCAGCAAGCTCCTTCACAATGTCTCTTTTGAAAGGAGTAGCTTTCACCACATTATAATCCGAATATTTGGTATCAAACATCGAGAAACCCTCGTGGTGACGAGTCGTGAAACAGATATATCTGGCTCCCGAAGCCTTGATAGACTGCACCCACTTATCCGCATCAAACTTGGATGGATAAAATCCACCTGCCAGTTTGGCATACTCTTTATAATTCAGATTTATATTTGTCATAGTCCATTCACCGGTAGCAAGCATTGCATACAGTCCCCAATGAAGGAAAATACCAAACTTATTATCCTGAAACTCTTCCCGTGCTTTCAAGTTTTCTTCTGTCGGCTGATAGGAAGACTGGGCAAAAGCCCCACAACTCATGGCGAGTAATAAAAGAAAAGAAATAAAACGTGTTTTCATAAGGCATTTATTATTTGTGTCCATACTAAGCAACAAAGATTTGAACAAGAAAGGCGGAGTTTGTCCAATCTCCGCCTTCCCAAAATATAATAGAACAAATGTTATTCTTCCGTATAACGTTCGATAGTCTGCGCTCTGTCCGGTCCTACGGATACAATCTTGATTTGTACGCCAAGTTGTTCTTCGAGGAAAGTCAGATATGCGTTGAATTCTTCGGGGAATTCATCTTCGCTCTGCATCTTCGTCATGTCCGTCTGCCAGCCCGGAAGTTCTGCATATACAGGTTCCACCCCTTCAGTGATGTCGTATGGGAAGTAATCAATTTCCTCACCGTTAACTTTGTAAGCTACACAAGCCTTGATTGTTTCGAAAGTATCGAGCACATCGCTCTTCATCATAATCAATTTGGTAACCCCGTTTATCATAACGGAATATTTCAACGCAACGAGGTCAATCCAACCGCAACGACGCTTACGACCTGTAACCGAACCGAACTCATGTCCCAGCGTACACATCTTGTCTCCTGTTTCATCAAACAGTTCAGTCGGGAAAGGACCTGCTCCTACGCGAGTACAATATGCTTTGAAGATACCGTAAACTTCTCCGATACGGTTGGGAGCTACGCCCAATCCGGTGCAGGCACCGGCACAAACTGTATTGGAAGAAGTAACAAACGGATACGAACCGAAGTCGATATCAAGCATAGTACCTTGTGCACCTTCACAAAGAACACTCTTTCCGTCCTTCAACAGATTGTTTACTTCATGTTCGCTATCTACAAAATGGAACTGTTTCAGATATTCGATACCTTCCAACCATGCCTTTTCCAGTTCAGCAAGATCATATTCGTAGTTCAGGCTTTTCAGGATTTGTTCGTGACGAGCCTTTGCAGCAGCGTATTTCTGATCGAAATTATGAAGGATATCACCTACACGGACACCGTTACGGCTTACTTTATCCGTATATGTAGGACCGATCCCCTTACCGGTAGTTCCCACTTTGGCATCTCCTTTGGCAGCTTCGTAAGCAGCGTCCAGGATACGGTGTGTCGGAAGAATGAGATGCGCTTTCTTTGAGATGTGCAAACGTTCTTTCAGCGGATGCCCTGATGCTTCAAGCGCTTCTGCTTCTGCCTTAAACAGTGCCGGGTCAAGTACCACACCATTACCGATGATGTTTACCTTGTTTCCCTGAAAAATACCGGAAGGGATAGAACGAAGCACATACTTCTGTCCTTCAAACTCAAGTGTGTGACCGGCATTCGGGCCGCCCTGGAAACGAGCAACCACATCGTACTTAGGTGTTAATACGTCGACTACTTTTCCTTTACCTTCGTCGCCCCATTGTAATCCTAATAGAACATCTACTTTCATTTTTCTTTTTTATTGTTGTTATTTACTTTTTTCCGTTTGTTAGCTCTGTCGCACTTGCTGCATATACCATATATATATAAGGAGTAATGCGAAAGTTGAAAGCGGCTTAATTTTGTATTTTCAATGGCATGCTGCAACTCCTCGTTCTGAAACTCGGTCACTTTACCGCACTGAGTACATATCTGGTGATGATGTGTCTCGCGATTATATGATTTTTCGTATTGGGAGGAAGTGCCGAACTGGTGCTTGATAACCAGCCGCGCATTGATAAGAAGGATAATAGTATTGTAGAGAGTCGCCCGGCTCACCCGGAAATTCTCCTGGTCCATCATCCGCGAATAGAGCATATCTATATCGAAATGGCCGTCAATAGAATAGATAGTATCGAGTATGGCGTAGCGTTCAGGAGTCTTACGATGCCCGTTCGCCGTGAGATATTCCGTGAATATCTGCCTTACTGTATCTTTCACATTTTGAGTTTCCATTATCAGCCAAAATTAGCGCGAACAAAGTTAAGCCTTTTTTGCGGAAAGCAAAAGAAATTCCTCTAAAAGAAAATACAATGTTATCTGTTATTAAATAATAAGGTGATAAAGTTATGGTCAAGTCCGTCCCCCTATCACCTTATACAATCATAGTCTTATTATATTATAAATCTGCAGCCTCTTCTTTCACCATATTATAAAGTATCTGCTCCGCTTCTACCTCAGAATCGGCCATTCCTTCTACCAACCGACACACCTGAAAAGCGTGTTCCTCGTTATGCTGCATATACTTGCGAATCACCAGCAACGCCGCATTACGCACGTGATAACTCTCGGAATGAACTGCACAGATTGCCTGGTCGAGCAATTCGCCTGAGGCCCGCTCCGTCATATCACCTTTCTTCATCAGGAGACGGGCGGCAGTCAGGAAACCACAGGTTTGCACATATTCCTGTTCATCCGCAATCCAGTGAAGAGATTTGGCAGGGGCATACGGCAAATGCTGAAAAAGATTCATGCAAGTCAACTCGGCTATTTCGATATTTTGAATATCCTCTACCCAGATGTCCGCAATCTCCGGATAAAAGGTATCAATCGGTTGAAGCATGGCAGCCATGATCTTACACTCGCGGATATTTTCTTTCCACAAGGCTTGCGCCAGGTCATGATTCTTCTCATAGCCTTCGGCAATCATCTTGATACGGGGCAGTTCTACACCGAAATTGAGTTTGTAGAGTAGCCCTTTCTCACGCATACTTTGGGACACAGCCCCGTTCATAGAGAGACGGAGCTGTGTTTTGATATCTTTTAATTGTTCTTTAATATCCATATTCCGATTAGTTGTTTACCGAAGGCAATGGAGAGTAATCCTTGCTGTAACGCAACATTTGCTCTACATAACCTTCACTATAATCCACAGTGACATCCGTAATATTTCCATTATCATCCGTCACCAGTTCGTATTTCGGATTCACAAAACCTTTGTAAGGAGCCAGATTCAGTTTCTTGTAACGTTCCAATACTTCAGCGTGAAGAACCGGGTCTACTTTCACAGCATAATTTTCTACCAATGCACGCGCACCCTCAAAGTCACCGGTCGACTTGATACGTTGGATTTCAGCCAGCAGTTCGCCGAAAAGTTCACGCACTTTCTGGTAGTCATTGATTACGACATACGTCTTTCCGTCTTTCTTCACCATTTCGACCACTTTATCGGCAGCACCTTTCTCAAACACCCAACGGGCAATCAACTGACGGTTACGCATATGGGCCTCCTCAACAGTATTTCCCGGTTCGATGCGTACCAACTGTGTCATTAACCCGTTCATTAAATAAGTATAATATTGAGCCTTATAAGCATCGGGAGAAGAAAGGAGTTTCAGTTCCACCAGTTTCGGGTCGGCTACATAATAAAGTCCGAACAAATCGGCACGGGCTTCTTCGATCGTAGAACCATAAGCCTTCAAAGCATCAGGGTCCACTCCCGGAAGCAATTTGCCGGAACCGTGTCCAAGGCATTCGTGCAAATCCGTATGAAGCTCGTCCGTCAGATCGGCATAAGTATCAATCAGTTTTATTTCCGCGTCGCTGTATACAAATTCTTCGTTGAATCCATTGCCATGAGCAGCTTTGTTATAAGCATCGGTAATATTTCCGATAGTCACGGATTTAGATCCGTGATGCGCACGAATCCAGTTAGCATTCGGAAGGTTGATACCAATCGCTGTCGCCGGATAAAGATCACCGGCAAGGATAGCGGCAGTGATTACTTTAGCCGATACACCTTTCACTTCATCTTTCTTGAAAGCTTTGTCCACCGGAGAATGGTCTTCAAACCACTGGGCATTACTGCTGATAATTTCCGTGCGGTGAGTAGATTCGATATCCTTGAAATTAACCAACGATTCCCAACTGGCTTTCATGCCCAGCGGGTCGCCATAACTTTCGGTAAACCCGTTCACAAAGTCAATCCGCGAATCAAGGTCCTTCACCCAAAGAATTGCATACTCGTCAAAGTCCTTCAAGTTACCCGTTTCATAGAACCGGATCAACTTGCTGATAACCGCTTTCTGCGCCTCATTCTCAGCAACAGTTTCCGCTTTCTTCAACCAGTAGACAATCTTCTCAATCGCCTGCGTATAAAGTCCGCCTACTTTCCATACCTTTTCCTCCAACTTTCCATTCTCTTTCACCAGACGACTGTTCAAGCCATACGACACCGGAGTCTCGTCCTTCGGGTCTTTCATTGCATTGTAGAAGTCTTCGGCTTCCTTCTGCGTCACTCCGTTGTAGTAGTTGCAGGCGGAGGTCAGCACAAGGTCTTCACCGTCAGCCTGATTCACCCGCTTCGGCATGATAGCCGGGTCGAAAATCACGGGGAACAGTTCAGCGCAAAGTTGTTCGGCAGTCTGTCCGTCTGATAACGGAAGCAATTGGGCGTCAATGCCAAGCACGGCCTGTTTCAGAAAATCCTGCGAGAAGTTGGGCACAAATTTCTCTGTACCGTAGTGGTGGTGAATACCATTAGAGAACCATACCCTTTTGAGGTAAACTTCCATATTCTTGAAGTCGGGAGTAGTTTTATCTCCCTGATAGTTCGTATATACTGCTTCGAGCATCCTGCGGATTCTCAAATTATACTTTCCATTTTGATCGAATAAGATGTCCCGTCCTTCCAGAGCAGCCTCTGTCAGGTAGTAAATCAGTTCTTTTTGTTTCAGCGTCAGTTCCTCAAATCCGGGAACCTTATAACGCAATATCTGTAAGTCTGCAAATTGTTCCACTGTATAATCAAATTTATCTGCCTCAGCAGTTGTTGTTTTGGCTCCTCCGCACGATGATAAAAGCGCAGCGGTCACCGCCATTGAAATAAGATGTTTTTTCATAATGCTGATATTGATTCATTAAAATGAGAAAAGGAATTATCTCCAAAATCTTTCATTCAGAGGTAATTCCTTTTGGTCAGTTTCGGAAAGCGCAATTACTTTTTATCTTCCAAATGTCTTTTGCGATAACCGTTAGGAGTCTCACCTATGTTTTTGTAAAATGCAGCGTAAAAAGATTGACGATTTGCAAAGCCAACCATAGCGCTAATTTCTTCCACATTTTTGTCGGCATAACGTTTATCCGTCAATAAATGCAAAGCATCTTTTACTCTGTATTCATTTAACAGACAAGAATAGTTCATGCCAAAGCGAGAGTTAACTACTGCAGAAAGATAACGAGTATTCGTTTTCAATTCTTTCGCCAAATCCTTTGCTGAATAGTCAGGATCCTTGTACTTTTTCTGTACAACAATGATATTCAATATCTTGTCATACAACTCATCTGCCAATTCCGGTCTGATTAAAGACCTGTAAGCAGCCTTCTTTTCTTTCTTTTCCCTCAAATTGTAGGGACGTTTTTTAGGAGTTTCCTCCGTTTTTTTGTTCTCTAAATCACTCATTGAATTAACTGGTTAGGGTTTGTTCTTTTTGTTAATAATTGCTCATTTGCAACCTTAGATGTTACAAATGTCTTACTTTTTTTTTAAACACACAATTATTTTGTGCATTTTTTTTCTAAATAAACAATCAAAAACCTTGAAAAAGAGAGATTTGGTTTGATTAATAAGAAACTTTAACCTTTATATAATTCATCTTAGAAACTGAAATCTATACATAACGCAAGTTGTGAAAGAAAAACGTACCTTTGCAGCAAATTTAAATAATCGTCAATGAGAGAAACTCTAAAAACATATTTCGGTTACGATAGTTTCCGTCCCTTGCAAGAAGAAATTATCCGTCATATTATGAGCAGGCAGGATGCACTGGTATTAATGCCCACCGGCGGAGGAAAGTCCATCTGTTACCAACTGCCGGCACTGCTTTGCGAAGGCACGGCTGTTGTGGTTTCTCCACTCATTTCACTGATGAAGGACCAGGTGGAAGCATTGCAGGCCAACGGCATTGCCGCCGGAGCGCTGAACAGCAGCAACGATGAAACGGAAAACGCCAACCTGCGCCGCGCCTGTATCGAAGGCCGCCTGAAACTGCTTTATATATCACCGGAAAAGTTGCTGGCAGAAAAAGACTATCTCCTGCGGGATATGCATATCTCACTGTTCGCTATTGACGAGGCTCATTGCATTTCCCAATGGGGACACGACTTCCGTCCGGAATATACGCAAATGGGAATGCTCCACCAACAATTCCCGCAAGTACCGATCGTTGCATTAACCGCTACTGCGGATAAAATCACCCGCGAAGACATTGTCCGCCAACTGCATCTGGTTCACCCCCGTACCTTTATTTCTTCTTTCGACCGGCCGAACATCAGCCTGACTGTCAAACGAGGCTTTCAGGCAAAAGAAAAGAACAAGGCGATTCTGGAGTTTATCAACCGACACAGCGGAGAAAGCGGGATTATTTACTGCATGAGCCGGAGCAAAACGGAGACCGTGGCGCAGATGTTGCAAAAGCAGGGAATCCGGTGCGGAGTCTATCATGCCGGATTGTCCGCACAGAAACGGGACGAGACACAGGATGATTTTATCAACGACCGCATTCAGGTGGTATGCGCCACGATTGCTTTTGGTATGGGAATCGACAAATCAAATGTGCGTTGGGTCATTCATTATAATCTGCCCAAAAGTATCGAAAGTTTTTATCAGGAGATCGGGCGTGCCGGACGTGATGGGTTGCCGAGCGACACGGTTCTGTTCTATTCGCTGGGCGACCTGATCCTACTGACCAAGTTTGCCACGGAAAGCAACCAGCAAAGCATTAACCTGGAAAAGCTCCAACGGATGCAACAGTACGCAGAAGCAGATATCTGCCGGAGAAGAATCTTATTGAGCTATTTCGGTGAAACGGCGACGGAGGACTGCGGTAATTGTGACGTCTGCAAGAACCCTCCGCAACGGTTCGACGGGACTGTCATTGTACAAAAGGCATTGAGCGCCATTGCACGCACTGAACAGCAGATCGGTACAGGCGTATTGATTGACATTCTTCGTGGAAGTTATTCGGCGGAAGTGACCGGAAAAGGGTATCAGGAACTAAAGACTTTCGGTGCCGGACGGGAGATTCCACCACGCGACTGGCAGGATTACCTGCTTCAAATGCTGCAACTCGGTTATTTCGAAATTGCGTATAATGAGAACAATCATCTCAAAATTACGCCAAGCGGAAGCGATATTTTATTCGGAAGAACAAAAGCCATGCTCGTCGTCATTCATCGTGAAGAAGTTTCAACAAGCAAAGGGAAAAAGAAAAAAATAGTGGTTACAAAAGAACTACCACTCGGTTTGCCGGGGACAGAGAGCGAAGATCTGTTTGAAGCGTTGCGCGGATTAAGAAAGCAGCTTGCCGACCAGGAAGCACTTCCCGCTTACATTGTTCTGTCAGACAAAGTATTACATTTGCTTTGTATTTCCCGCCCCACCACCATTGAAGAATTCGGTTCGATCAGTGGTATCGGTGAATACAAAAAGAAAAAATACGGAAAGGACTTCGTAAATCTGATTCGGCAGTTCGTCTGACAATCCGTTGAAAAAAATCCATTTCTTGTCAAGAGCAAGTTTACATATTATTAACAAGGAAGGGGAGGAAACGAAAGGACAGTGAAGGAATCAGCTCCTCTCATCTGTTCTCCCCCTCATCCCTGGGGTGTATAGGCATAAGAAGGAAGACGAGCAACGGTCTGCCTAGGGGTAAAAGGTAATGAGGTGCCTTGTGAACGGTTTAAACAGAGCCTCTATTTCCGGTAAACAGAGCCTCCGTTTCTATAAAATAGAGGCTCTGATAAGGAGAAACAGAGGCTCTATCCGGCAGAGTAGAAACGGGCAGATACAAAAATAGGGAGGCAATCGCCCCCCTATTCTATCTCAATTAAAATCAAATGATATCTTATTATTACTTATACAAAGATACTATATCCAAAAGCCAAAGTCAAGTTTTTAAGGCATTATTTTCATCCGTTTACTTTCAAAAGGCATTTGGCATAAACTGCACATTACTTACATTGCTGAAGTTGTTCGTGCAGATCGGCAGGCGGTACGCCCAAAGAAATAGCTTTCTCAAAATCGGCTTTCGCCAGCGCTTTCTTTTTCTGCATCAGGTAAATGTTACCGCGCAACAAATATGCGTCAGCCAAAGAAGCATTCAGGCGAATAGCTTCTTCCAAATCGACCAGTGCCAGGTCTTCATGCTTCATTTCCCGTTCCACATCGGCGCGGGCAACGTAGAGCGTAGCGTCCTCCGGAGTCTCTACGATCATCTTATTCAGGATGTCGAGCGACTCACGGAATTTCTCCTCTTTCTGTTCCAGAGTAGCCAGTCCGAGGCGGCCGCTGTAACTCTGCGGGTCAAGTTCCAGCAAACGGTTATAATCAATCCGTGCAGCAGGATAATCTCTACGGAGGATGTAGATATAGGCACGCATCAGCAAAGCCTCTTTATTCTGCTTGTCTTCATCAAGCACTCGACAATAGTCAGTATAAGCACGGTCCGTCCGCCCCGTTTCCATGTAGATAGCGGCACGGTCGAGCAGAATCGGGACTGCCAACGGAGCGAAGTTCAATGCAAAAGAATAGGATTCGAGTGCCTTGTCATACTCGCCCAGACGACGCTGCACCAAGCCCAGATTGGAAAAGAGCAACGCATTTTTCGCATTCTTCGGTTCCAGTTTCAATGCCTGGAGCAACAGTTCTTCCGCCCGGTGAAAACTGTCCTTCTCAATACACTCTATCGCTTTCTCGGACAACTGCTGATAGGTTTGCGCACTCAACGCAACCGGAAAACAGAACAGCAACGCTATAATAATTCTTACCATACGGTTCAGGTTTAATGAATAACTTAGTCCAACGGATACGCATCAAATGCGAACAACTCTGTTGACAAATAACGCTCTCCCGTGTCAGGTAACAACGCTACGATTTTTTTGTTCTTGAATTCGGGACGTCCCGCCAACAAACGGGCCGCATATACTGCCGCTCCCGAAGAAATCCCGGCGAGCAAACCTTCGGTTGCCGCCAATTCACGTCCCGCACGAATCGCTTCATCATCGGGCACGCTTATTACTTCGTCCACCACAGACGCATCATAAAGTTTCGGAATAAAATTGGCACCAATCCCCTGAATACGATGCGGAGCCGCCTCTCCTCCTTCCAGAACCGGAGATGCTGCCGGTTCCACGGCTACAATATGAATTTTCGGATTATGTTTCTTCAATGCACGGGCTACACCGCAAACCGTTCCTCCCGTACCAACTCCCGCCACAAAAGCCGCGACTTCGCCGTCCGTATCTTTCCATATTTCCTCGCCTGTCGTCCGTTCGTGAACGGCGGCATTGGCCGGATTCTCGAATTGCTGTAAAATCACCGAACCGGGAATACTGTCACGCAGTTCCTCCGCTTTAGCGATAGACGCTGCCATGCCTCCCAGTCCGTCCGTCAATACGATTTGTGCACCGAGTGCCTTCAACAGATTCCTCCGTTCCAGGCTCATCGTTTCGGGCATAGTCAATATGAGATGATAACCTTTTATAGTAGACACCATTGCCAGCCCGACACCGGTATTTCCACTTGTGGGTTCGATAATCGTCGCACCGGGTTTCAGAACTCCGCGAGCTTCGGCGTCTTCAATCATCGAAAGAGCCACCCGGTCCTTCACACTCCCTGCCGGATTGAATGCTTCCAGCTTGGCGATAATATTTTGTTCCATACCATATTTCCCGCAATAACCGGAAAGTTCCATTAGAGGAGTATTACCTACCAGATCGGTTAGTTTCTTTACTATCTTTGCCATTTTATTACATTTTATGTCACTTGTACGACAAAGATAGAGAAAAAAAGGTATGTTTTATATCACATCATGAGAAAGATAAGGAAAAGTATAGTAACTTTGTATCCGTTCAATCTTTTTAAGTTTACAGATATGAAAAAGAGAATCATACAATTTCTCACGACTTATTTTTTGTTTGTCCTCTTATTTGCACTTCAGAAACCTATCTTCATGGTTTATTACCGTGAATTATATATCAACGCGTCTCTCGGAGACTATTTCCGGGTCATGTGGCACGGACTTCCCTTGGATTTATCACTGGCGGGATATCTGACCGCTATTCCGGGCCTGCTGCTCATCGCCTCCGCCTGGACCGATTCATCCGTGCTCCGTCGTATCCGCCAAGTCTACTTCGGACTGATTGCTTTCATCATGGCTTGCATCTTTATCGTCGACCTGGGATTGTACGGCTTTTGGGGATTCCGCCTGGACGCCACTCCGATTTTCTATTTCTTCTCCTCTCCCAAGGACGCCATGGCAAGTGTCAGCTTTTGGTTCGTACTGCTGGGGATAGTAGCCATGCTGATTTACGCCGGTATTTTATACTGCATTTTCTACTACGTACTGATCCGCGAGAAGAACCCCATGAAGATACCTTATCGCCGGCAAAATGTCTCTCTCGCATTATTATTACTGACGGCAGCGCTTTTCATCCCTATCCGCGGCGGTTTCACCGTATCGACCATGAACTTAAGCAAAGTATATTTCAGTTCCGACCAACTGATGAACCATGCCGCCATTAATCCGGCATTCAGTTTCATGTACTCTGCCACGCATCAGAATAACTTCGAGAAGCAGTATCGTTTCATGGACCCTAACACAGCCGACAAGCTATTTGCGGAAATGGTGGACAAACCCGCCACACCGGCCGACAGTATCCCGCAACTCCTGAATACCCAACGCCCGAATATCGTCTTTATCATTCTTGAAAGTTTCTCCACACACCTGATGGAAACTTTCGGTGGGCAGCCGAATGTAGCTGTCAATATGGATAAATTTGCCAAAGAAGGTATCTTATTCAGTAACTTCTATGCCAACAGCTTCCGTACCGACCGTGGTCTGGCGTCTATCATCAGCGGATATCCCGGACAGCCGAGCACCAGCATTATGAAATATCCCGAAAAGACGGACAAACTTCCTTCGATCCCGCGCAGCTTGAAAAACGCCGGATACAACCTTGAATATTATTACGGCGGAGATGCGGACTTTACGAATATGCGCTCTTACCTGGTATCTTCCGGTATCGGAAAGATTATTTGCGACAAGGATTTCCCTTTGTCCGAACGTACCGGCAAGTGGGGGGCACAAGACCACGTATTATTCCAGCGTCTGCTGAAAGACATGAAAGAGGAAAAGCAACAGGAACCGTTCCTGAAACTTGTCCAGACTTCAAGCAGCCACGAACCTTTTGAAGTTCCGTTTCACCGGCTGGATGACAAGGTTCTCAATGCATTCGCTTATGCCGACAGTTGCGTAGGCGACTTCATCAAACAATACCAGGAACTCCCACAGTGGAAAAATACAGTATTTGTACTCGTTCCCGATCATCAAGGAGCCTATCCATATCCGATCGAGAATCCACTGGACGGACAAACAATCCCTCTTATTTTAATCGGAGGCGCGATAAAGGAACCACGTGTGATAGATACTTATGCTTCGCAGATTGACATTGCCGCCACCCTGCTTTCACAACTGGGACTGCCACACGATGAATTTACTTTCAGCAAGGATATCCTGAATCCGTCATCTCCTCATTTCGGATATTTCACCCGCCCGAACTACTTCGGTATGGTGACTCCCGAAAATCAATTGGTATATAATTTGGATGCCAACACCGTACAACTTGACGAAGGAACGGAGAAAGGAGCAAATTTGGAAAAGGGAAAAGCTTTCTTGCAAAAGCTCTATGACGACCTGGCCAAACGTTAGAATAACAGAAATACAGATTATTTATTAAGCGGTATAGAACAATATCTTCTTCTTTATTGTATATTTGCAACGTTCAAAAATATAACAATAAAGACTGATGATAAATACCGAAATTATCAATTTCCTTTCGGAAGTGGACACCAATGTCTTCCTGTTCTTCAACGGCATACATTCCCCCTTTTGGGACTATTTTATGAGTGCTTTCACGGGGAAAATTATATGGGTACCGATGTACGCTACCATATTATACATATTGCTAATCAATTTCCATTGGAAGGTAGTCCTGTGCTATGTGGCTGCGATCGCGCTTACCATAACCTTTGCCGACCAGATGTGCAGCAGTATCATCCGTCCGGTCGTGGCACGTCTGCGTCCTGCCAATCCGGAAAATCCGATTGTAGACCTGGTGCATATCGTAAACGGCTATCGCGGAGGAAGTTACGGTTTTCCTTCCTGTCATGCCGCCAACTCTTTCGGCCTTGCCATGTATGTAGTATTCCTGTTCCGTAAACGCTGGTTAAGTGTTTTCATCATAACCTGGGCAGTTCTCAATTGTTACACGCGCATATACTTGGGCGTACATTACCCCGGAGACTTAATTGTAGGAGGCATCATCGGAGGGTTCGGCGGCTGGCTGTTCTGTACGATTGCCCATAAAATAGCTTCTTACCTGCAAAAGCCTTCCCGTGTAAGAAGAAATACTATCAGACAAACATCGGTCACTATGTATGTAGGCTTCCTGACAGTACTCGGCATCATTATTTACTCTACAATCAAAAGCTGGTAGAAACAAAAAACAATCCGAAATATATAAAGAAAAGCCTGACAACCGGGAAAAGTTGTCAGGCTTTCTTATATGAAGGGGTTACCCGATAAAGGGATATTAGCGCCTGATACAATTATTCTTTTTATCAAGCTTTTCTAATGTAATCTACAATCCATTGTCCCACTTCTTTGGTTCCGTATTTGGCACCACCGGCAACTTGGATTTCAGGTGTACGTACATTCTCGTCCAGAGAAGCGTCTACTGCTTTACGAATCAACGCTCCTTCTTCTTTAAGGTCGAAATACTCGAACAACATAGCTACGGAAAGAATCTGTGCCAACGGATTAGCAATATTCAGCCCTTTAGCCTGCGGCCATGAACCGTGAATCGGTTCGAACACCGGAGTACTTTCCCCTGTAGAGGCCGACGGAAGTAATCCCATAGAACCACTGATTACAGAACCTTCATCGGTCAGAATATCACCGAATGTATTTTCCGTTACCATTACGTCAAAGAAAGCCGGCTCCTGAATCATCTTCATCGCAGCATTATCCACAAACATATAATCAGTCGTCACTTCCGGATACTGAGGGGCCATTTCCTGTGCAATCTGACGCCACAGGCGGGAAGAAGCAAGGACATTCGCCTTATCTACCACGGTCAAGTGTTTTCTGCGCTTCATTGCATATTCGAAAGCTACTTTCAGGATACGTTCGATTTCCGGACGGGTATAATAGTTAGTGTCATAGGCCTTGTCGTTATCCTGATATTTCTCGCCGAAGTACATACCTCCGGTCAGTTCGCGGATACAGATGAAATCTGCATTTTCTACCAGTTCCGCACGCAACGGTGATTTGTGAATCAAGCATTTGAATGTCTGTACGGGACGGATGTTAGCGAAAAGTCCCAACTTCTTACGCATTGCCAGTAATCCCTGTTCCGGACGGACTTTGGCAGTAGGATCATTGTCAAACTTCGGGTCGCCGACAGCAGAGAACAAGACTGCATCCGCGTTCTTACAAGCCTGATATGTTTCTTCCGGAAACGGATCTCCTACCTCGTCAATGGCATTCGCACCACAGATTGCATATTCGTAACTTACTTTGTGACCAAACTTCTCGCAAACGGCACTCATCACCTCTACACCTTGCACAGAGATCTCCGGCCCGATACCGTCGCCTGCTAATACAGCAATTTTAAAATCCATAATCGTTAATTCTTCTATTTATATATACTTATAAAACATTCTTCGGACAAGCCGATTCTCACCTACTCTTTCTCATATTCATCTTCAATGATATTCAGCATTTTCACGGTCGCCTTAATGGCAGCCTCGGTCTGGTCCGCATCCAGTCCGCGCGTACGGAAAGCACAGTCCTCATAACTCCACATGATTACTGTCTGTACAAAAGCGTCCGTGCGTCCGCCCGGAGGAATTGTTACCGTATAATTGGTCAGCATCGGGAATTTACGTCCCAGTGTCACCTTATATATCTTACGCAAAGCACGCACAAATGCATCATACTGACCGTCACCGCTCGAACTTTCCTCGTACTCCTTGCCATTGATTTCTATTTTCAGCGTCGCCATTGGTTTCAAGCCATGAGCCAGATTGACAAAGTAACTTTTCAGTCTGACCTTCTCACCTATCGCACCATGCTTCAACACATCGGAAACGATATACGGCAAATCTTCCTGGGTCACCAATTCTTTCTTATCCCCCAATTCGATGATACGCTCCGTCACCTTACGCATAGAGTCCTCGTCCAGTTCCAGACCGAGGTCCTCCAGATTCTTACGGATGTTCGCCTTGCCACTGGTCTTTCCTAACGCATACTCCCGCTTTCTTCCGAACCGTTCGGGCAACAGGTCATTGCAATACAGGTTATTCTTATTATCACCGTCAGCATGAACTCCGGCAACCTGCGTAAAGACATTCTCCCCCACAATCGGCTTATTGGCAGGAATGACAATACCCGAATATGATTCTACCACCCGGCTGACATCATTCAGGCGGCTCTCATCAATATTGGTCACTGCATTGAAGTGGTCTTTCAGAATAGCCTGCACACTTGAAAGAGGAGCATTACCCGCGCGTTCGCCTAGTCCGTTGATCGTTGTGTGCAATCCTTTGGCACCGCTCAACACGGCAGCCAGCACATTGCTCACCGCCAGATCATAGTCATTGTGGGCATGGAAATCGAAGTGCATATTCGGATAATGCTTCTTCATCTTCCGCATATATTCAATTACCTGCAACGGATTCAGGATACCCAAAGTGTCAGGCAGCATATAACGTTTGATACTGGTATGCTTCAATCCCTCCATGAGTTGAAATACATATTCGGGAGAGTCCTTCATTCCGTTGCTCCAATCCTCCAGATAGACATTGACAGCAATATCCTGTTCATCGGCATAGCGCACCACATTGATGATATCCTCAATATGTTCTTCGGGACTTTTCTTCAATTGCTGCGTACAGTGTTTCAGCGAACCTTTGCAAAGCAGGTTGATGACGCGGCAACCGGTATGCTGTATCCAGTCCACCGAAGTATGGCCGTCTACAAATCCCAGCACTTCCACTTTATGAAGCAGATTGCGGCGGGCTGCCCAGTCGCAGATCATCTTCACGGCTTCAAACTCACCGTCCGACACACGCGCCGAAGCAACCTCT
The DNA here is from genome assembly GCF_002222615.2 of Bacteroides caccae. NCBI lineage: Bacteria > Pseudomonadati > Bacteroidota > Bacteroidia > Bacteroidales > Bacteroidaceae > Bacteroides > Bacteroides caccae. Next base: position 4,198,016 of record NZ_CP022412.2, read on the forward strand.
ACCCGGTCTACTTTTAAATCCTCCAACAGCAAACGGGCAATCATTAGTTTTTCATGAGGCACAAAAGATACTCCGCTGGTCTGTTCACCGTCACGGAGCGTTGTGTCCATGATCTCTATTTTGACGCCTTGTTTTCCCATTCTTCGATTTTATTTTTATTGCTTAGCAAGAAATCTATATCATCCAGTCCGTTCATCAGACAAAGTTTCTTATAAGCGTTGATTTCAAAATGTTCACTCTTGCCTGTAGCCTTGTTAGTAATGGTCTGTTCGGGAAGATTCACCTCCACTTCCATTTTCGGGTCAGCATAGATAGAGTCGAACAATTCCTGAAGAAATCCTTCTGTAACGACTACCGGAAGCACGAAGTTATTCAACTCGTTATTCTTGTGAATATCTGCAAAGAAACTAGAGACTACCACCCGGAAACCATAACCCGCAATAGCCCAAGCAGCATGCTCGCGGCTCGAACCGGAACCGAAGTTCTTCCCTGCCACCAATACCTGTCCCCCATAAGTAGGATTGTTCAGCACAAATTCTTCATTCAGTGAACCGTCGGCATTATAACGCCAGTCACGAAACAGATTATCGCCGAAGAACTTTTCTTCACGAGTCGTTGCTTTCAGGAAACGGGCCGGAATAATCTGGTCAGTATCTACATTTTCTAAAGGAAGAGGTACACAAGTACTTGTTATTATATTAAATTTTGTCTTAGCCATCTTTGTCTACTATTTTAAGATTTGCAATTTCTCGATTGTCAATTACATTAATTCTCTCGGATCGGTAATCACCCCTGTCACCGCTGCGGCAGCAGCTACCAGCGGACTGGCAAGCAAAGTGCGTGCACCGGGTCCCTGACGCCCTTCAAAGTTACGGTTACTGGTAGATACGGAATATTTTCCGGCAGGAATCTTATCATCATTCATCGCCAGACAAGCAGAACATCCCGGTTGGCGGATTGCAAAACCGGCTTCCGTCAATATCTTGTCTATTCCTTCCTTCCGAATCTGCGCATCTACCATCCATGAACCCGGAACCAGCCATGCTATCACGTTTTCCGCTTTCTTACGTCCTTTCACAATAGAGGCAAACGCACGGAAATCTTCGATACGGCCGTTTGTACAAGCACCGAGGAACACATAATCAATCTTCTTGCCCAACAAAGATTCGCCTGGTTGAAAGCCCATATAATCCAGTGACTTCTTGAAAGAAACCTGTGCTGTTTCACTCATTCCTTCAGTAGTAGGAATATGCCGGGTGATCCCCATCCCCATTCCCGGATTCGTTCCGTAGGTAATCATCGGTTCAATATCAGCTGCATCGAAACGCACTTCTTTGTCAAATACGGCATCATCATCGCTCTTCAACGTCTTCCAATATTCCAAAGCTTTGTCCCACGCCTCCCCTTGCGGAGCACTTTCACGCCCCTTGATATATTCAAAAGTCACTTCGTCCGGAGCCACCATACCACCACGTGCACCCATTTCGATAGAAAGGTTACAGAGAGTAAGGCGTCCTTCCATAGTCAGATTACGGATAGCCGAGCCGGCATATTCTACAAAGTATCCGGTAGCACCGCTTGTAGTCATCTTAGACATCATATAAAGCGCCACATCTTTTGCAGTCACTCCTTTGCCCAGTTCACCGTCCACTGTGATACGCATTGTTTTCGGCCGCGACTGGAGAATACATTGCGATGCTAGCACCATTTCCACCTCACTGGTTCCGATACCGAAAGCGATTGCTCCCATAGCACCGTGAGTAGAAGTGTGTGAATCACCGCACACGATTGTCATTCCCGGCAAAGTCAAGCCACGTTCGGGACCTACTACGTGAATAATACCATTCTTTGGATGCATCATGCCAAAGTGCGTCAATCCGAAATCCTTGGCATTTTTCGTAAGTGTATCGACCTGTGTCTTGGAAACCGGATCTTCAATCGGCTTGTCCTGATCATGTGTCGGTGTATTATGGTCGGGCATACAGAATACCTTTTCCGGACGCAACACTTTGATCCCACGTTCACGCAGTCCTGCAAAAGCCTGGGGACTGGTCACTTCATGGCAATATAACCGATCTATATAAAGCTGTGTCGGGCCGTCTTCCACGGTAGTCACCACATGGGCGTCCCATATCTTATCAAATAATGTATTCATCTGTCTATTTACTATTTTACTAATTACTATTTACAAATTTAGTCAATCCCTGTAATGCTGAGATATGACCTCAGTCTCTATCTTATGATTTGAACTTGTTGATACAGTCAATATAGGCTTCTACCGAAGCGGCGATAATATCCGTATTAGCTCCGAAACCATAATATATCTGGTTATCGTATTCCACCTGCATGTGAACTTTACCTACGTCATCACTTCCCTTGCTGATAGCCTGAATAGTAAATTCTTTCAGTGTCATGTGGCGGTCAACAATCTTCTTCAATGCTTTGATAGCAGCGTCCACCGGACCATTACCACTGGCACAAGCTTCAAACTTCTCACCGGAGATATTCAATCCGAGACTGGCTACCGAACGTACACCGACACCACTTGTCACCTGCAAATAATCCAACTTGATGCGATGATTCACACTGCGGTCGGCACCTGCCAATACCAGTATATCATCGTCGTTGATATCTTTCTTCTTATCAGCCAGCTTCAGGAATTCTTCGTAAACCTTATCCAGCTTATCCTGTTCCAAATTAACCCCCAAGATATTCAGGCGGTTCTTCAATGCAGCACGCCCGCTACGGGCAGTCAATACGATAGAGTTATCATCGATACCCACATCGTGCGGATCAATAATCTCATAGGTCTGTACATTCTTCAAGACACCGTCCTGATGGATACCGGAAGAGTGTGCAAAAGCATTCCGTCCGACAATCGCCTTATTCGGCTGTACCGGCATATTCATCAAACTGGATACCATGCGGCTTGTCGGATAAATCTTCTGGGTATTGATATTTGTCTGAATATCGATTTCGTGATGACTCTTGATAATCATAGCGATTTCTTCGAGTGCAGTGTTACCGGCACGTTCACCGATACCGTTAATTGTAACTTCCACCTGACGGGCACCGTTCAAGACACCTGCTATAGTGTTTGCAGTTGCCATACCCAAATCGTTGTGGCAATGAGTAGAGATAATTGCATTATCAATACCGTCTACATGGTCAATCAGGTATTTAATCTTGGCACCATATTCAGAAGGCAAACAGTAACCGGTCGTATCCGGAATGTTCACCACCGTAGCACCGGCTTTAATAACAGCTTCTACCACACGTGCCAGATATTCATTATCCGTACGGCCTGCATCTTCTGCATAAAATTCCACATCATCCACAAAACGACGCGCATATTTTACAGCAGCTACCGCACGTTCGATAATTTCTTCACGGTTCGAATTGAATTTGTATTTGATATGCGAATCAGAAGTTCCGATACCTGTATGAATCCGTTTGTGCTTAGCAAACTTCAATGCGTCTACAGCTACATCAATATCTTTTTGAACAGCACGGGTCAAGGCACAAATAGTAGGCCAGGTCACCGCTTTAGAAATCTCAATCACAGAATTAAAATCACCCGGACTTGAAATTGGGAATCCTGCTTCAATCACGTCTACTCCCAGAGCTTCCAATGCCTTCGCAACTTGAATCTTTTCTACTGTATTCAACTGACATCCCGGAACCTGTTCACCATCGCGAAGGGTGGTATCAAAAATAAATAACCTATTGTCCATCTTCTATTTATATTATATAATTATTAGCATTAAAAAAGCCTTTCACACATGGAAGTGAGAAAGGCTTTCGTATATCTTCATTATACACATTTACGCGTAGCACTCACTTCCACTAACCCTTGATAGTAGAATAATAATACCGCATAGTAGAATATGTATAAACATCTGATTCATCTTTTGTCTCTTTTATTAGTTTGACGGTGCAAAGGTATAGATAATTTCTTTACCACCAAATAATACGTTACTTTTTTATCATAAAAAACTTCATTTCATAAGTTAAAGGCAAATTTTATAAATAATGTATCACTTATAGAGGTAAGTTCCATTAAACAGAAAAAGGGAACGTCGTGTCTTATACACTTCGTCCCCTCTTTCGTTATCGTTCTAAGTCAATAGATTACTTCTTATTGCAGCATTCTTTCTTTTCTGCACAGTCTGCTTTCTTGTCGCAAGCAGTAGCGCAAGAATCTTTAGCCTGGCAGCAAGAATCAGCTTCTTCAACAACGGCAGCAGCTTCTACTGTTTCTACAGTTGTTTCTTCGCCTTCAGTAGCAGCATTATTAGTTTTGTTACCTGCACAAGACATCATTGCAAAGGAAAATGTTACTGCAACAGCAGCTAAAAATAGTTTCGTTTTCATACTCTTTAAATTTGCTTTAAACGTTGAATAAAATAATTGTCGGTGACAAATATAGCATAAATTTCCCAGACTACCAAAACAGATGAAGCCCCTCCGGTATTTCTACTGAAGGGGCTTCATAAAAAACGGCGGCTACCTACTCTCCCACTGTTACGCAGTACCATCGGCGTGACGAGGCTTAACTTCTCTGTTCGGAATGGGAAGAGGTGGAACCCTCGTGCTATAACCACCTGAAAAAGGTTATGACATGACGAAAAGTAAAATGAAAGACATTTGACAAGCTAAACGTATATAACAACCGTCCCGCAGAAAGAAAGTGGACGGGCAATTAGTAATGCTCGGCTATGATGTTACCACCTGTACACCTGCATCCTATCAACGTCATCGTCTTTGACGACCCTAAGAAATCTAATCTTGTGGCTGGCTTCGTACTTAGATGCTTTCAGCACTTATCCAATCCCGACTTAGATACCCAGCAATGCACCTGGCGGCACAACTGGTAAACCAGAGGTCAGTCCAACACGGTCCTCTCGTACTAGTGTCAGAGCCACGCAAATTTCATACGCCCACGATAGATAGAGACCGAACTGTCTCACGACGTTCTGAACCCAGCTCGCGTGCCACTTTAATGGGCGAACAGCCCAACCCTTGGGACCTTCTCCAGCCCCAGGATGTGACGAGCCGACATCGAGGTGCCAAACCCCTCCGTCGATATGAGCTCTTGGGAGGGATCAGCCTGTTATCCCCGGAGTACCTTTTATCCTTTGAGCGATGTCCCTTCCATGCGGAAACACCGGATCACTATGCTCTAGTTTCCTACCTGATCGACTTGTATGTCTCCCAGTCAAGCGCCCTTATGCCATTACACTCTACGGACGGTTACCAATCGTCCTGAGGGCACCTTTAGAAGCCTCCGTTACACTTTTGGAGGCGACCACCCCAGTCAAACTACCCACCAAACAGTGTCCCCGTTACAACGGGTTAGAACTCAAATAATCAAAGGGCCGTATTTCAACAGCGACTCCACACAAACTGGCGTCTGCGCTTCAAAGTCTCCGGCCTATCCTACACATCAATTACCCAAATTCAATGTTAAGCTATAGTAAAGGTTCACGGGGTCTTTTCGTCCCATCGCGGGTAATCGGCATCTTCACCGATACTACAATTTCACTGAGCTCACGGTTGAGACAGTGTCCAGATCATTACACCATTCGTGCAGGTCGGAACTTACCCGACAAGGAATTTCGCTACCTTAGGACCGTTATAGTTACGGCCGCCGTTTACTGGGGCTTCAATTCAATGCTTCTCTTGCGATGACATCTCCTCTTAACCTTCCAGCACCGGGCAGGTGTCAGGCTGTATACGTGATCTTTCAATTTGGCACAGCCCTGTGTTTTTGTTAAACAGTTGCCTGGACCTATTCTCTGCGCCCAACTCTCGTTGGGACCCTTTATCCCGAAGTTACAGGGTCAATTTGCCTAGTTCCTTAACCGTGAATCACTCAAGCGCCTTAGTATATTCAACCCGACTACGTGTGTCCGTTTGCGGTACGGGTACCTCAAGGATTAAGTTTAGCGGATTTTCTCGGGAGTATGTTTACACGCACTATTACCGTTTCCCGAAGGAATTGGTATACTATCAGGTTCGACTCTCGTGGTGGATTTGCCTGCCACAATCAACGTCTACACCCTTCAACGGACTATTCCGTCAGTCCGCGGCGTTGTCACGACTCCGTCTCCACGTCACTCCTTAAGGTAGTACAGGAATATTAACCTGTTCTGCCATCGGCCTCACCGTTCGGCTGAGCCTTAGGACCCGACTAACCCTGATCCGATTAGCGTTGATCAGGAAACCTTAGTCTTTCGGCGAGGGGGTTTCTCACCCCCTTTATCGTTACTTATACCTACATTTGCTTTTCCACACGCTCCAGCAAAGCTCACGCTTCACCTTCGACGCGGAGTGGAATGCTCCCCTACCGATCATTAATGATCCCATAGCTTCGGTAAGATACTTAATGCCCGATTATTATCCACGCCAAACTCCTCGACTAGTGAGCTGTTACGCACTCTTTAAATGAATGGCTGCTTCCAAGCCAACATCCTAGCTGTCTTAGCAATCTGACTTCGTTAGTTCAACTTAGTATCTATTTCGGGACCTTAGCTGATGGTCCGGATTCTTCTCCTTTAGGACATGGACCTTAGCACCCATGCCCTCACTCCTGTGATAGAACTAATGCGCATTCGGAGTTTATCAAGACTTGATAGGCGGTGAAGCCCTCGCATCTTATCAGTCGCTCTACCTCACATTAGTAACTCACAAGGCTGCACCTAAATGCATTTCGGGGAGTACGAGCTATCTCCAAGTTTGATTAGCCTTTCACCCCCACCCTCAGCTCATCCGGAAGCTTTTCAACGCTTATCGGTTCGGTCCTCCAGTTAGTGTTACCTAACCTTCAACCTGGCCAAGGGTAGATCACTTGGTTTCGCGTCTACTCCTTCCGACTTATCGCCCTGTTCAGACTCGCTTTCGCTTCGGCTACGGATCTCTAGATCCTTAACCTTGCCGGAAAAAGTAACTCGTAGGTTCATTATGCAAAAGGCACGCCGTCACAGCATAAGCTGCTCCGACCGCTTGTAGGCGCATGGTTTCAGGGACTATTTCACTCTTCTATTCGAAGTGCTTTTCACCTTTCCTTCACAGTACTGGTTCGCTATCGGTCTCTCGGGAGTATTTAGCCTTACCGGATGGTCCCGGCTGGTTCACGCAAGATTCCTCGTGTCCCGCGCTACTCAGGATACCACTACGCTTCGTTCAGCTTCGAATACCGGACTATCACCGTCTATGGTTTCATTTTCCAAAGAATTCTTCTCACTGAATGTCTTGCGACAACGTGGTCCTACAACCCCAATATTGCCGTAACAACATTGGTTTGGGCTAATCCCCGTTCGCTCGCCACTACTTGGGGAATCATTATTATTTTCTTTTCCTGCAGGTACTAAGATGTTTCAGTTCCCTGCGTTAGCCTCCTGCCAAGCAGGATGACATTCCTTCAGAATGTCGGGTTGTCCCATTCGGAAATCTTCGGATCAAAGGTTATTTGCACCTACCCGAAGCTTATCGCAGCTTATCACGTCCTTCATCGCCTCCGAGAGCCAAGGCATCCGCCATGCGCCCTTGCTTACTTTCTTTCAAACTGACTGCTCCGAAAACTATCCATTACTGAAATGGGAAAATATCGGAGAGAGTACGGTTTGATATATACTTTTAGCTCTTTACTTTTATTTTACTTTTTGTACATCATGTCAAAGATCGTTTCCCATTGCTGGGGATGTGGAGAATAACGGATTCGAACCGTTGACCCTCTGCGTGCAAGGCAGATGCTCTAGCCAGCTGAGCTAATCCCCCGTAAGAGTCGTTTCGGAGTAGTCCCAGGCAGAGTTGAACTGCCGACCTCTACATTATCAGTGTAGCGCTCTAACCAACTGAGCTATAGGACTAGTTCAACCGTGTCTGTCTTTAGACTCGGCTTCTGTTTTCTCTTGTTTATCTCTATCTATATTACTATAGATGGTTGATCTATATATTATAAATAAACAAGTACCAGTAGTACAATCGAAACAGAACCCGGTTCAATATTCCCCTAAAGGAAATGAACCATGAAGTCATTGTAACGACATCGCTCCAGAAAGGAGGTGTTCCAGCCGCACCTTCCGGTACGGCTACCTTGTTACGACTTAGCCCCAATTACCAGTTTTACCCTAGGACGCTCCTTGCGGTTACGTACTTCAGGTACCCCCGGCTTTCATGGCTTGACGGGCGGTGTGTACAAGGCCCGGGAACGTATTCACCGCGCCATGGCTGATGCGCGATTACTAGCGAATCCAGCTTCACGAAGTCGGGTTGCAGACTTCGATCCGAACTGAGAGAGGTTTTTGGGATTGGCATCCTGTCACCAGGTAGCGGCCTTCTGTACCCCCCATTGTAACACGTGTGTAGCCCCGGACGTAAGGGCCGTGCTGATTTGACGTCATCCCCACCTTCCTCACATCTTACGACGGCAGTCTCTCCAGAGTCCTCAGCATGACCTGTTAGTAACTGAAGATAAGGGTTGCGCTCGTTATGGCACTTAAGCCGACACCTCACGGCACGAGCTGACGACAACCATGCAGCACCTTCACAAATGCCTTGCGGCGTATGGGTTTCCCCATAATTCATTTGCAATTTAAGCCCGGGTAAGGTTCCTCGCGTATCATCGAATTAAACCACATGTTCCTCCGCTTGTGCGGGCCCCCGTCAATTCCTTTGAGTTTCACCGTTGCCGGCGTACTCCCCAGGTGGAATACTTAATGCTTTCGCTTGGCCGCTTACTGTATATCGCAAACAGCGAGTATTCATCGTTTACTGTGTGGACTACCAGGGTATCTAATCCTGTTTGATACCCACACTTTCGAGCATCAGCGTCAGTTACACTCCAGTGAGCTGCCTTCGCAATCGGAGTTCTTCGTGATATCTAAGCATTTCACCGCTACACCACGAATTCCGCCCACCTCTACTGCACTCAAGACTGCCAGTATCAACTGCAATTTTACGGTTGAGCCGCAAACTTTCACAACTGACTTAACAATCCGCCTACGCTCCCTTTAAACCCAATAAATCCGGATAACGCTCGGATCCTCCGTATTACCGCGGCTGCTGGCACGGAGTTAGCCGATCCTTATTCATATGGTACATACAAAAGTCCACACGTGGACCACTTTATTCCCATATAAAAGAAGTTTACAACCCATAGGGCAGTCATCCTTCACGCTACTTGGCTGGTTCAGACTCGCGTCCATTGACCAATATTCCTCACTGCTGCCTCCCGTAGGAGTTTGGACCGTGTCTCAGTTCCAATGTGGGGGACCTTCCTCTCAGAACCCCTATCCATCGTAGTCTTGGTGGGCCGTTACCCCCCCAACAAACTAATGGAACGCATCCCCATCTCATACCGAATTTCTTTAATATAAAACCCATGCGGGAAATATATGCTATCGGATATTAATCTTTCTTTCGAAAGGCTATCCCCGAGTATGAGGTAGGTTGGATACGTGTTACTCACCCGTGCGCCGGTCGCCAGCTTTGGTTTGCAAGCAAACCAAACTGATGCCCCTCGACTTGCATGTGTTAAGCCTGTAGCTAGCGTTCATCCTGAGCCAGGATCAAACTCTTCATTGTAAAAGTATTTTTTAATCGGCATGTGCCGGTTATAGCTCTGTTCAGGATGCCGTACAATTTATTGACTTCATTCTAAATACCTGTATCTATTACATATAGATAAACATAAATAACAGATTGTATTGACGGTTCTATCTTTTCTTGTACTACTTGTATTGTTTATCAATATTTCAAAGAACTTGTCGCTTCCGTTTCAAAAGCGGGTGCAAAGGTAAGAGGTTTATTTTTAACTACCAAACTTTTTCGGAAGTTTTTTTTTCAGTTTTTCTTTTTATCCGTTTCTCAGACTCTCTATGCGAAAGGGAAAGAATAAATAGAAAGAAGAACAAGCAAAACACCTTTTCTTTGCGAATCGGACTGCAAAGATAAGAACTTTTTTATTTATATTCCAAAACTTTTCGGAAGTTTTTTTGTTCTTGAGTCAAGCAGTCCTGCGCTTTGTCACTAAGTCATTTTCATCAAGGCTTTCTTCTCTCGGAAAGCGGGTGCAAAAGTACTCCCTTTCAGGATACAAAACAAATATATATCACTCTTTTTTCTGATTATTTTTTTATAATCTGACTAACTTGCTGATTGATAGGCTGCTTCAAGAACACCGCCGTTTCTATACAAGAAGCTACGAAGGGAAGAATACAAAACTATACACATTATTATATTTAAACGAGGGAGGAAAGCACTAAACAAAGAAACAAGTAATGCAGGCAGATTTATTCGGTACTAAAAAAAACAGGCCGGATATAAAAAGCGGGGAATTACCCATTCCGACATTTACATACCACCTACCCCTGAGGGGAATCATCCTTCCGGAAGGAGGAGAATAACGGATAATCGAAAAGACATGCTGTTCGTTCCACTACAGTGAACAGGACAGGACACTTCAGTGGAAAGAACCGGCCACCGGAGTGAAAAAGACCGGGCACCGGAGTGGAACAAAAGAGAGGATAGGGGAAAAGCACAAGGAGAAAGACGTAATATTAAAAAAACATGAACATAGCATATGGTATTAAAGGGAAGACTGCAGAAAAAGAAGCATATGGCAGGAGAAAAATATGGAGTAGAGAGAAGAAAGAACAGGAAAGGGGGCTATGAGAAATAACTCAATTATGAGGGAAAAAAACAGAAAAACTATGAGAAATAACTCTGTTCCTTTTTATTTCTCATAAATTAATTAATTGAGAATAAATTAGTTATACAAAAAACATGAGAATATGAGATATGAATCGGATAAAGCGTTGGCATTCCTTCCTTGTGTAATTGAAAATGCTTCCATTAATTGCCCTTTTCTATTTTCAGAAGCAATCAAATCCCCTGTATCATACCTAATAAGCGGCATATCAAAATTATGAAATGATGTTCCTACCAAATGTCCATCAACATTTTCCGTCAAACCATAGGAAAAAAAAGGTTTATATTGATTATTTTTTGATTCATCATAAGCCAAAAAACACATTTCACTATGTCCATACCAAGAAATCCAATCTAAATTCCAATGTTGTTTTATAATAATAAGAATAATGTATAAAAAGTCGATGCATCTCTTTGTGGAACATTATGAAATGGAAGAAGTGATGCAGGAAGAAACCTTGATGAGGGCGTTTCAGAGGTGGAGGAAGTTGGTGAGAGAGAATAAGAATAGTTACTAAATAAAAAAGAGAGAAGCAAAACAAAGCTTTAGTTGTTATTCATACATAAACATATTATATAGATTAAAAAGTCAATATCATGGAGAAAAATATTTTTAAGTTAGATAATGAACAGCTCAAAGCAATAGCCCGTTCATTTAAAGAAAAAGTAGAAAAAGGATTGAACACTGAAAACGCTGAAATCCAATGCATTCCTACCTTTATTACTCCGAAGGCTGACAATATCAACGGTAAATCACTTGTGCTTGATCTCGGAGGAACCAATTATCGGGTAGCACTCGTTGATTTCAGCAAATCGGTACCGGACATTCATCCCAACAATGGTTGGAAGAAAGATATGTCGATCATGAAATCGCTGGGGTATACCCAAGAGGAATTATTTAAAGAGTTGGCAGATATGATCACCGGAATAAAACGGGAGGAGGAAATGCCTATCGGCTATTGCTTTTCTTATCCGACCGAATCCGTGCCCGGCGGGGATGCAAAACTGCTGCGCTGGACAAAGGGAGTTGACATCAAAGAGATGATTGGAAAATATATCGGGAATCCCCTACTCAACTACCTGAATGAAAAGAATAAAATCAAGTTTACGGATATAAAAGTATTGAATGACACCGTAGCCAGTTTATTTGCAGGACTTACAGACAACAGTTATGATGCATATATAGGACTGATTGTAGGAACAGGCACTAATATGGCTACTTTCATCCCAGCCGACAAAATAAAAAAGCTGAATCCAGCGGATAATATTCAAGGCATGATTCCCGTCAATTTGGAATCCGGGAATTTTCATCCGCCATTTCTTACCGGAGTGGATAATACAGTCGATGTAATTTCCGGTAACCCCAGAAAACAACGTTTCGAGAAAGCAGTATCCGGTATGTATCTGGGAGATATTTTAAAAGCAACTTTTCCTTTAGAAGAATTTGAAGAAAAATTTGATGCGCAAAAACTTACCGCTATCATGAACTATCCGGATATATACAAGGATGTATATGTACAAGTGGCGCAATGGATATATACCAGATCGGCACAGTTGGTGGCCGCTTCAATTACAGGGCTTGTCATGTTGTTGAAATCATACAATAAAGATATACGTAGGATTTGCCTGGTGGCTGAAGGCAGTCTTTTCTGGAGTGAGAACAGAAAAGATAAGAATTATCACAGTATTGTTACAGAGGAATTAAAGGAGCTTTTCGACTTGTTCGGTTTGAAAGATGTTACAGTTGATATAAAAAGTATGAATAATGCGAATCTGATAGGTACAGCCATTGCGGCATTATCGTAACAAAGAAAATTCGGTGCTGTATCAAAGCCCTGATGCAGCACCGAATCTGTTTCAAACCATACCTATGACATAGCTTTTTATTATACCTTAAAACGGCTATTTTATTTGAAGTGCAAAACCTCCTCCGGGAGCCAGATGAATTTTCAACTTGCTATCCTTCTTTACAGAGAAAGATTCCCGTTTATAGTCACGTCCGACACGGTGAGCATTGACTCCGTCTTTAAATAAAGTGGCGTTATATGCCTTATCTCCCAAAAAAGAACAATCGACTTCGATATCCCTGGCCGTCCAATCAGTAATTCCGCCTATATACCAGACATCCCCTTTCCGGCGTGCAGTGACAATGTACTCTCCCATTTTACCGTCAAGCACAATGCTTTCATCCCATACAGTCGGAATGGCAGCTATGAAATCTGTTGATTCCGGCTCGCGCATATAGTTGCTCGGGTTATCACATAACATATTGAAAGGTGACTCGAACACCACATACAAAGCCAACTGCCGGCAACGTGTCCCCTGGCTCATCGGTTCTGAATTGCAAGGATAATAATTACCTTTCGAAGCATTCCTCATCGCGCCCTGTGTATAGTCCATAGGACCGGAAACCTGACGAATAAAAGGAATCATCACATCATATTTCACCTGATCGAGTGAAGCCGGGCTCCACTTCATCTGCTCCAGTCCGTTTACCCCTTCGAAGTTCAACACATTCGGATAAGTACGGTTCAGACCTGCCGGTTTGTGTGTGCCGTGCAAATCGAGGATCATCTTATATTTAGCACAAGTCTCGGCGGCCCGGTAGTTGAATGCGGTCATTTCCTGATCGTCACGGTCCATGAAGTCGACTTTGAAGCCTTTCACCCCCATTGCAGCATAATGACGGCAGACATTCTCCATATCACGTTCGAAAGCATAATAACCTGCCCAAAGAATGATACCTACATTTCTGTCAGCGGCATAATCTACCAACTCTTTCAAATCAATATCTTTCACCACCTGCATCAGGTCCGCCTTCAGATTGACCGCCCAACCTTCATCAAGTATCACATATTCTATACCCTTTGACGAAGCAAAATCAATATATGCTTTATAAGTAGCATTATTCACTCCGGTAGCGAAATCGACACTATCCAAGTTCCATGCGTTCCACCAATCCCAAGCCACTTTGCCGGGTTTGATCCATGAAAGATCCGACAAGCGTGAAGGCGCAGCCAGCAAATAGCTCAGATTACTTGACGCCAAGTCTTTATCGGAAGTAGTCACAATAGCCATGCGCCATGGGAAACTTCTGGGCTTATCCACCTTTGCTATATAATCCTCGCGTTCTGCCACCAACATCTGAAGTTTGTTATGTCCGCCCTGAACAGTACGCTTCGGATATGGAGCAAATTTGCCGCTCAACCGATTTTCACCTTTAGCAGCAGACAAGAAAAGCCCCGGATAATTCTCCAGATCGGACTCGGTAATACAAATCTTAACCCCATCACCGGCTTCCACCACTAGCGGCAGAAACATCAAACGCTTCTTATTTTGTTTAGACAGATTATTTGTAACATATGTATTTTCAAAAGAGTTGAAGAACTGAGATTCGTAATCACCGTCCTTTCCTCTATTCACATAAGGCACGGAAGCAACCGCATCAAACGGGAACTGATAGTCAACAATCTCATCCAGCACATTGAAAGGCTTTTTAGCCCGACTAACAAAGCGATAAACGATTCCGTCATCGTATGCTCGAAATTCCACATTCCAGTCTTTTTTAAACCGCAATGTCAGTTCATTATAATGATCTCTCAATTCATTGGCACGATAGAAGGGAGAAGACACCATACGATCAACACTTTTCCGGGAAGTACCGGACAATTTCGCTTTCTCACCCCATACTTCTCCGTTGTCCAACGACATGGCTATCGGCGAGGGAGCCAGAATCTGCCGTCCGTCACAAGTAATATCGTAAGTCAGTTGATCGCCTATGGTAATAGTAGTTTGCAGATTCCCGCCCGGAGAATTCAGAGTAAATTGCTTTTGTGCCTGTGCAGTAAATACACAACATACACACATTAGTAAGACTGTCAGTTTTTTCATGGTTTTAATTATAGTTATTATCAAATCAACAAAAGAACGGTACAAAAATAAAAATAATAAATTAGCAACCTACTATAATACTCCCTTAAAAACATTTTAATAGGAAAGGCTTTGAAAAAACTTTCTCGCTAAATTATGACATCATAGAATAAAAAGCTATTTTTACACCGTTTTTTAATTTTATCTTAAACTAATATTATGTACAAGATTTTTCATGGCTTCCATCTAGTGGAAGCTTATCAGGATTTAAAGAAAGCCAGACGGTTGGCAAAGAATCAGGCAGTGGCCAGATGTATTAAGTTAACCGTAGCTATTACCATTTCCCTTATTCTATGGCTCCTCCCTATCGACACATTTGGTATAGAAGGGTTAACCGTTATAGAACAAAGACTGATTTCTATCTTTATTTTTGCCACACTTATGTGGGTTTTCGAAGCTGTCCCTGCATGGACTACTTCCGTACTGATTGTCGTATTACTATTACTTACCGTTTCCGACAGCAGTTTATGGTTCCTCACTCAAGATATTCCAGCAGGAGAATTGGGACAGACAGTTAAATATAAGTCCATTATGCACTGCTTTGCCGATCCTATCATCATGTTATTTATCGGTGGATTCATACTTGCCATTGCTGCGACCAAAAGCGGTCTGGACGTATTGTTGGCACGTGTCATGTTACGCCCCTTCGGAACACAATCACGCTATGTATTATTAGGATTCATTCTTGTTACGGCTGCATTTTCAATGTTCCTCAGCAACACGGCTACAGCTGCCATGATGCTCACTTTCCTCACCCCTGTATTAAAGGCACTTCCGGCAGACGGCAAAGGAAAAATCGGTCTGGCCATGGCCATTCCCGTAGCTGCTAATGTAGGCGGTATGGGAACTCCTATCGGTACGCCACCCAACGCCATTGCACTAAAATACCTGAATGATCCGGAAGGGTTGAACTTGAATATCGGCTTCGGAGAATGGATGAGTTTTATGCTGCCTTACACCATTATCGTACTGTTTATTGCATGGTTTATTCTTTTGCGGTTGTTCCCTTTCAAACAAAAGAATATTGAATTACAAATTGAAGGCGAAGCAAAAAAGGACTGGCGTTCGGTCGTAGTTTATATTACTTTCGCCATCACGGTCGTATTATGGATGTTCGACAAGGTGACAGGAGTTAACTCCAACGTGGTAGCCATGATTCCGGTAGCCGTATTCTGTATAACAGGAGTTATCACCAAACGCGACCTGGAAGAAATCAGCTGGAGCGTACTCTGGATGGTAGCCGGCGGCTTCGCACTAGGGGTTGCCTTACAGGAAACCGGACTCGCCAAACACATGATCGAAGCAATCCCATTCAACACATGGCCTCCTGTATTAATGATTGTCGGCTCCGGACTGATTTGTTACGCCATGGCAAACTTCATCTCACACACGGCGACTGCCGCATTGCTCGTTCCCATTCTTGCCATTGCGGGAAGCAGTATGCGTGAGAACCTGTCTTCGCTGGGAGGTGTAGAAACTTTATTGATCGGAGTGGCAATCGGTTCATCATTAGCAATGATATTGCCTATCAGTACTCCGCCCAACGCTTTGGCACATGCCACAGGCATGATCCAACAAAAGGATATGGAGAAAGTCGGTATAATCATGGGAATTATCGGACTGATACTTGGATATACCATGTTGATTATACTTGGTTCTAATAAGATGTTATAAATTTAAGTACCCCTTTTCCATAAAATTAAGACATAGAAAAAGCCCTGTGAGAACCAATCATTCTTACAGGGCTTTTTACTAGTCAGTCTTGCTCTGAAGACTGAGAATGTATCTTCTCCGCCTCTACATACTTACTCGGACTTACTCCATAATACTTTTTAAATACCTCACGGAAATATTTCGCATCCGAGAATTCGACCTTGTCGGCAATCTCCGTTATTGTATATTCACCCTGCTTCAGCAACTGTGCAGCATGTTGCAAACGTATCAGCCGGATATAATCAGCCGGAGCATAGCCGGTCAATGCCTTGAGTTTGTTGAAGAAGCTCGTACGACTCATATAATGCAGGTTGCTGAGCATTTCCACATTAAAGTCCGAATCCCCCATGTTCTTCTCTATACATTCCTTGACAGAAGCAATGAATTTCCAGTCTAAGGTATTAGTGCAATTAACCGGAAAATTCGGTTCTTCATCTTCGATACTATTATAAACCCGGCGGAGCAAAGCACGATTTGTTAGTATGTTCTTAATCGTTGCTTTGAGTATCCCCACACTAAAAGGTTTGGTAATATAAGCATCCGCTCCGATTTCCAATCCTTCGAGCATATGTTTCTCATCCCCCAGCGCAGTCAGCAAAACAACCGGAATATGAGACATCTCAAGATCCCCCTTTATAGTTGCACAAAGTTCATCTCCACCCATCTCAGGCATCATTATATCGGATATGACGAGATCCGGATTAAATTCCCGGATTATAATAAGAGCCTCCTTTCCATTCGGACAGGACTGGATATTATAACCCGTCCGAAGCATATCCACCAGATAATTACGCAAATCATCATTATCCTCCACTATCAAAATACGCTGCAAGGAACTGTTGATCTGGGCTATCTCCATATCCGGCAATCCCGGCGTATCACCTGTTACAATAGTCTCCAAACGTTCATCCGGTGTTTTGGGAGAGATAAATTTTGCTTTATGGAAATGGCTATTTCCTTTCGGAAAAGTAATCCGTACACAAGTTCCTTGATTTTCAGCACTCTGAATCTGAATCTTACCTTTATGTAACTTAACCAGTTTGTATACCAGCATCAGTCCGATTCCGCTACCTGTCACCTTCAGATTAACGACATTACTACCCCGAAAATAGTTTCTGAACAATTTCTTCTGTTCACACGTTGGAATACCGATTCCCGTATCTTTCACCTCAATACTCCAACTATTTCCTTCCTCGGAAGCGTAAATACACACACTACCGTCTTCAGGTGTATATTTCAATGCATTTGAGAGAATATTCTTCAGAATAGAGCCCATTTTGTCACTATCAAACCACACACTCAAATAGTCAAAATTGCTTTCATAAACAAACCTTACATGCTTCATCTCGGCATATTTGCGGAAAGTGGCGCAAACATCATTCATATAAGTATTCAACTCATACTCAGAAACATAAAGAGTGGAAGAGTAGACATCTATCCGTTCGAAATTTATCAGGTTGGTTGTCAACTGAAGTAATGTATTCACATTTTTAAGAGCCATATTTATATGAGGTAGTGCCTGTTCAGCCCCCATGCGATTTTCCAAGACTTCCTCCAATGGAGCTTTTATCAATGTTAACGGTGTACGTATGTCGTGTGCCGTATTAATGAAGAACCGTGTTTTTTCGTCCGACACCTTCTTCTGTTTATGCAACATGATGATACGGAATATAATACCCATAACCAACACCAACAGGATTACATATCCCACCATAGCCCATACACTGGCCCATACAGGAGGCGTTATAATAATCTGAATGCTTCTTGTCTCATAAGTCTTATATTTTTCTTCATTGGATACGGCACGAATTTGTAATGTATAACTACCGGGAGGTAGATTTCTGATGATAATCCGGTTATCCTGACTCGGACGGCTCCACTCTTTATGATAACCATCGATTTTCCATGAAAAAAGAATATTGGAAGGATAATCATAGTTGATAGAAGCTACATCAAGAGAAAACGTGTTTTGTCCGTAAGCTAGTTCCAGCCGGTCAGTTTCGTCAATATCCTTTTCCAAAGGTGATCCTTCATCACCCGGGTAAACAGGATGATAAGCTATCATAAAATCACGCAATAGCAAACGCGAATAATGTGGCTCCGGTATCTGTATGTCTGTTGGAAATTTGACAGCACCGTCATTTCCCCCGAAAACAAGCGCACTTTTGTTATAGGTCGTAGCAGAGCCTGCATTAAAATTAACACTCATCAATCCTTGTTCCCGTGTCCAGTTACGAAAGAAGTGCTCCTCAGGTGAATAAATCGTTATGCCATTTTCCGTACCCATCAGGAGACTCCCGTCCTGACGCGGAAGAATTGTATAAATATTATCGGAGATCAGCGCACAGTTGTCACTTCGGTACTGATAAATAAAGTTCTTCTTATTAATGTCATAAACAAGAAGTCCGGCTCCACGGGTACCAATATACAAAATTCCGTCTTCTCTTTGGTATAATGCGCATATATAGAGAGATTCAACAGGCAGGTCAATATACCTGTAAACTCCGGATTGTTTGTCAAGCAGATAGAGCCCCATTCGGGTACCAATCCACATCTGCCGGGAATCCTTCTCCTGAATGGTAGTGATAGAGTTTACTCCCGGATATAAACGCACACTTTTAGTCTCAAGATTGATGCGTTTCAAATGATAATACCCTCCGGACCATATATCACCGCCCGAGTCTTTTTTTATGTCAAAAATATATTGATCGGGCCGTACCCCTGCAATAGCAGCAGGAGAAAGGTAACTTATCTTAAACCCCTTCTTCTTTTCTATCTTGTAAATACCTGATGTAAAACCGCCCGCCCATATCACACCGGGAGAGACTTCACACAACGCTAAGAAAATGTGATTTTCATCATCAGGTACCGGATCAAAAGAACTGAAAAAAGAACGCCATTCTTTTGTATCAGTCTGATAGATACTGATACCGTTACTGGTTGCAAACCAAAGGTCGCCATCACTGTCCTCCAATACATCATGAACCTGATCGTTCACCAGTGAGCGGCTATTGCCAAGAGAATGCCTTATCAAGTCATAACTTCCATAACGGTTGTTACGAACGGTAATACCGGTAGGATAATTGGCAAGCCAGATACGTTCTTCTTCATCTACATAGATATCATTGATATTGTTTCCGTTCATCCCGTTATAACTACTATAATTGGCAGTTATATAGGGCTCACTCATACAGGTATTCACATCCAGTTTATATACACCTTTTCCACCCGTAGCTACCAAAAGCTCATGAGCGTTCAAAGCAACTATCTGGTTTATCTCTACATTATTGGGTGATTGACAGGGAATGATTTTCCCTGTCCCCTCCATGTCATATATAAGTACACCCTCTTTGTAGCTTCCTATAAACAGTTGTTTTGAGACGGCATGATAATAGAGTTCATGCACTGGTGTACTGATACTTTCCACCGTTTCATCGGATAGCAGTTTCAATCTCCCATCTCCTATTCCGGCACGAAACAGACCGCTTCCCGTACCAATAAAAAAATGGTTACCATCCGCCTGTTCAATGGTAGTTATTTCACCAATAGCCGGCGCCGGCATATGTGTCGTTGTTCCGGTACGAATATTATACCAGATAATACTATCTTTACAGCATAACCATATACGGTCACTCTTGTCCAAATAACCGTAATTCAGAAATGCCTGCGACTTATTTCTAATCAACTCCGGATGCACATAAACCAGTTCGAATTTATCATGTTGCAAATCGTACCTGAAAATACGACCTTTCTGACCGATTACCCATAATACATTTTCGCTGTCCATGTAGAGCCAGTTTAAGGCAATACGTGAATCCAGTTTCATACTGTCGTCCGAAAAGTTGTAATGCTTGATATGTTTGCCATCATAACGGTCTATCCCCTCCTGAGTCAGAAACCACATATACCCCCGTTGATCCTTTTGGATATGGTATATTTTTTGGTTATTCAAACCGTCCTCCAGACCTATATACTTATAAATCTGCCCTTTACTTACAGTACTACTTATGAGAAGAAGCACAAAAAACAAACATCTTCCCATTTTTACAAAACCATTCATGTCTTTCACAAATATTCAAAAATACCCTGCAAAAATATGAAAAAATTAATTAAAACACAAGATATAAATGTATTCATATTTCAATCAGTAATCATCATTAATTTTTCATATCCTCAGTTTTTAGTTTGTGGAAGAATATATCATAAATGAAAATGGGGAGAGAGTATTTTTCCTCCAATTAATTTGCATCTTTCAATATATTATCCGAATATTGCAGAGATGAAAAAGCACACTATGAATCCAGTTGATGAAAAAATCATAATAAAAAAGCTAAAGGCAGGAGACAACGAGGCATACAAGTATTTGTATGACTATCATTATGTTGCTCTCTGCAAACTTAGTTATTATATGCTGAAGGATAAAATACAAGCAGAAAGTATAGTCAGTGATGTTATTTTTCACTTATGGGAGATTAGGGAGAATCTGGAACTTGTTCCTCCTCTACGTAATTACTTAATTATAGCCGTACGTAATAAATGCCTGAATTATCTGGCTCTCAAACAACAAGAAGTGGAAATCCGTTTTTCTGTTATGGAACGGGCAGGAATCCAACTGCAAAATATCATCCCAGACAATCAGCAACCTCTAGGGACGCTAATAAAGAAAGAACTGGAACATAAAATTCAGGAAGTGATTCAAAAACTTCCCCCTGTCTGCAAGCAGGTATTTATGATGAGCCGCTTCCGAGAGATGAGCTACGAAGAAATTTCTCAGGAACTTGACATCTCCGTCAATACGGTTAAATATCACATAAAGAACGCATTAGTAGTACTCAAGAAAGAATTTGGAACTTTTTTATGCATTTTTCTCGCTTTTTACCCTACCCTCTTATTCTAAAAAACTGTAGTATATATAAAGGCAATCATTATTTATGGATGAACAATCACTACATACAGACACAGTCCACGATTGGATTACCGGATATCTGACCAATAGCCTGACACCGGAAGAAATGCAATCATTTCAAGAATGGCTGAATGCCTCGGAAGAAAACAGAAAATATTTCTCCGATATACAGGAGGTATGGATAGCCGCCTCGAATGAGGCAGACGATGTTCATAGCTTCAACAAAGACAGAGCTTATCAACTATTCCTGAGACGAACCGGAGAAACTACCCAACAAGGTATCAATAAACGCAAGGCTTTCCAACTTCGCCCATGGATGTATGCTGCCGCGATGACTATCATTGTCTTTATTTGCGGAACGATTGCTTTCCAGACAGGAAAGAGTGTTATCCGCAAGCAGTTAACCCAAATTTCCATTGAAGCCCCATACGGCTCAAAAACCAAATTATATCTTCCGGACGGGACGCTGGTCTGGCTCAATGCCGGTTCGAAGATGAGTTATGCGCAAGACTTCGGTATCAACGAACGGGCACTGAATCTTACCGGAGAAGCTTATTTCGAAGTAACCAAGAATAAACATATTCCTTTTAAAGTACATACTGATGAACTGGACGTAAAGGTATTAGGAACCAAATTCAATTTCAGAAATTATCAGGATGATCTGGAAGCGAAAGTTTGTTTGCTCGAAGGTAAAGTGGCTCTCAGCACCCAACAAAAGGAAACGATACTTCACCCGGATCAGCAAGCCCTATTAGACAAGAAGACCGGAAAATTATTGATTTCAAATACTAAAGCTGCTTACAGTGCCGAATGGACAAACGACCGTCTCTATTTCGACGAAGCGCTGCTCCCCGATATTGTGAAGGAACTGGAAAGAAGCTACAACATAAAAATCACTATTGCAGACGCTGCTCTAAACTCCGTCCGTTTCTATGGTAATTTCCGCAGAAGGGAACAGAGTATCCGGGAAATTATGGATGTACTATCATCTACCGATAAAATGACTTATACCATTGAAGGAAAAAATATTGTGATCACACTTCCTGAATGAGACTGAATGTTAAACCTTTTAAAACTTAAAAGAATATGAAAAGCAACTTTGAAAAAACATGATTTTACTCTCCCTGATAGAAATAAAAAAAGGTCAGGTTCCTTTCCAACCCCTGACCCCTTTTGACTTTCTGTCTTAAAAGCCACAGTGACTTTATTGATGAAAGTTTAGGCAAATATAAATAAAATCCTAAACTTCTCATCCTATTTATCAATTATTTATTCATTGACTTATGAAAACTAATAAAAAAGTTTTTTTCATGGTCCTGCTCATGCTATGTCTTCATCTGAACTCATTTGCACAGCATATCAGTATGCAGTTGAAGAACGTGACTGTAAAACAGGCCATTGAAACCATACAGAAGCAAAATGGATATTCATTTACATTTGCGGCAAGCGATCTGAATACCCAGAAGATTATTACGGTAACAGCAAGGAACCTACCCATAGAGAAGGTAGTGGAACAGATTTTAATAGGACAAAATGTTAGTTATACAGTTCAAGGTAAAGACATCATTATAAAAAAGAAAAGTAACCAAGCCACACAACAGAAGAAAAAAAGTACAATCAGCGGAATCATCACAGACAATTACGGGGAACCGATCATCGGTGCCAATATCAAAGAAAAAAATGGTACAAATGGGACTATCTCCGATATTGACGGAAAGTTTCAGCTCACTGTTGACGAAGGTAGCAGCGTACAAATATCTTACCTGGGATATCTGACGCAGGAAGTGAATACCAGGAACAAAACGCATCTGGCTATCTCAATGAAAGAAGACGCGCAGGCGTTGGATGAAGTTGTCGTTGTAGGGTACGGAACGATGAAGAAAAGAGACCTGACCGGTGCCATTTCTTCTATCAAAATGGATGAAACTCCCGTGCAGACCTTCACGACGGTCAGCCATGCGTTAGCCGGAAAAGCAGCAGGTCTGCAAGTAGTGCAGACGAGTGCACAGGTAGGCGGCGGCAGTAGTTTCAATATACGTGGAGCAGCCTCTGTCGGCGCCGGGAACGATCCGCTTATCATCATTGACGGTTTTCCCGTTTCTTCCAGTTCTACGCTTGGTTCGGGCAATCGTTACGAAGCGGGGCAAACCGATAATATTCTCGAATCTATCAATCCGAATGACATTGAGTCGATAGAGGTTCTGAAAGACGCCAGCTCTACCGCTATTTACGGTGCAAGGGCCGGACACGGTGTGATTATCGTTACTACCAAACGGGGAAAAGAAGGAAAAGCAAGCGTCAACTACTCAGCCAATGTCTCTGTGCAAAGAATGAAAAACTCATTCAAGATGTTGAACGGGCAGGACTATATGTATCAGACCAACCGATATTATCACGAGCTATGGCTGAAAGAAAAAGGAGAAGGCATTTACGAGGATTATATGATTCCGAATGATGATGCGGCGGACTTTAAGCCCAGATACTCGAACGACCAGATACTCAACGCGCCGACAGTTCCTTGGTTTGACGAAATCACACGCACCGGACTTATGCACCAGCACAATATTTCTATAAACGGAGGAACGGAAAAGACAAAATATATGGCTTCTATCAACTACCTCAACCACTCCGGTGTAGTGAAAAATAATGACATGGAGCGCTTCACTGCAAAAATAAATCTGGACCAGCAGATTTCCAAGTACGTAAAGGCCGGATTGTCTTTCAATATTAGCCGTAATAACTACGATAATGTACCTTTGGGAAACGGCGAGAATGAAAATTCCGGTATCATTACTGCTGCTGTTGCTTTCAACCCGACTGTTCCCGTCAGAGATGAAAAAGGAAATTATTCGACCAATCCTCAGATGCCTCAACTCCCGAACCCGGTGTCTCTCCTCGAAATTAATGATAAAACTGTAAAGGAACGATTGTTGGGTTCGGCTTATATAGAAGTGGAACCCATCAAGGGACTAAAACTAAAAGCCAATTTGGGTATCGACCGAAAATATCAGAAACGAAAAACTTATCTTCCGAAAACCACTCAATACGGGGCGGCAGTCAACGGTCAGGCATATTTAGCCCAGGAAGATAACAACGACTATTTAATGGATCTGACAGCCAATTATCAAAAAATATTTGGTGAACATAGTTTCAATGTTCTTTTCGGTTATTCCTATCAGAAGTTCAACACCGAAGGAATGAGTGCAGGTAATCAAGATTTTATCAATGATTCATTCCTATACAATAATCTGGGAGCAGGAAACTATAGTCGACCGCCGGTAGGTTCGTACGCTTCGGTAAGCAGCTTGAGTTCTTACTTCGGACGTTTCAATTATTCGTGGAAAGAAAAATACCTGCTCACTGCCACCATTCGTGCCGACGGCGCCTCCAACTTTGCCAAAGGACATCAATGGGGTTATTTCCCTTCCGTATCCGCCGGCTGGCGCTTCTCCGAAGAAAAATTTATCAAGAGCTCTTCCTCTGACTTTCTTTCGAATGGTAAACTACGCTTAAGTTGGGGACAAACCGGTAATTATAATGTAGGCAACGGAGCTCTCGACTATTATGGAGCAGACCCGTGGTATGGCAGCCAATTCGGTGATTCACAGCACGTAGGTATCTATGTATCACAATTAGGTAACCCGAACCTGACATGGGAAACGACAACCGAATTTAATATCGGTCTGGACTTGGGATTTTTCAACAATCGGATTAACCTGACTGCCGAATATTTCCAGCGTACGATCTCCGATTTGCTGGTGAAGAACAAAACGATTCCCCATTATAATGAAGTGAAAACCATTGCAGCCAACATTGGTTCGACTCAAAGTAACGGTGTAGAACTGACTCTGAACACGCAAAATATACAGACTAAACAGTTTACATGGAGTACTGATTTAACTTTCTCAACGTATAACGACCGTTGGAAAGAACGAGATCCGAACTGGAAACCTGCTGCCTATCAGAAGGAACAAGACCCGATTCGCGGAGTCTTTGCCTATGTAGCCGACGGACTGTTACAACCTGGTGAGGAAGCCCCCGCCCACCAGCCGCAACTTCTTCCCGGACAAGTGAAACTCAAGAATATAAATGGAGATGATAAACTGAATGAGGAAGATATGGTCTTAATCGGACGCAATGACCCCAAATTCATTTTCGGTTTCAACAACAATTTTTCTTATAAGAATTTCGACCTTAATATATATATGTATGGACAGGTAGGTAAAATTGCCGGAGCAAACAGTTATTACGACGCCTGGGGATCTTACGGAAACCGCATCAAACTGGGACAGAATGTACCTGTCTCTTTCAAGGATGCCTGGAGTTCGGACAACCAGACAAGTACACGCCCCAGCTTCATCGAGTCGGCTTATGGTACCGGTGATCTGTTCCTCCAGAAAATTTCATTCCTGCGTATCAGAAATATCACATTAGGCTACACCGTACCAATCAGTAAAAGTATCTGTAACCGACTGCGAGTATATGCTGACGTCAACAATCCATGTGTATGGACCAACTGGAAAGGCCAAGATCCGGAAACGGACAGTAACACGAATGCATATCCCAACGTCACTAGTTTTAGTATCGGAGTAGATATTTCATTCTAAATAAACCTAAAAAGAATTGAACATGAAAAGAATTACAAAACTTATATATCTTGCTCTCGGAAGCTGCCTCATCGCAGGAATAAACGCTTCGTGTGAACTCGTCTCCGAGAACTATGGTGATATCAATACCAGTATCTTCCCCCAAACGGCAGAAGACGCTGACGCTATCACAACGTCTGCCGCATACGCCACCTTTAAAAATAGTGGCTATGGAGGTCTGTTCAATATAGCAACAGGCATACAAATCGTCAGCGACGAAGCAAGCGATTACGGAATGTGCAACTGGGGTTGGGACCACATCAACTATGCCAACTGGAACACCCTCAAGATATCCGGTTCCGGTAGCTGGCTGACTGTTGAGAGCTACGCCTATGTAAACGATATCAGTAAAATGACTCTGACTATCGACCGGTTGAACGATATTGAAATGGACGATGCCCTCAAACAGCAATACATCGCCGAACTTCGTATGGGCAGGGGGTGGCTGGCATACCTTCTCTATGATTTCTACGGTCCAATCCCCATTGCCGACCTGGAAACACTCAAGAATCCTATGGCTGAGAAAATTCTCCCCCGACTCAGCGAGGAAGAAATGCAGACATATATCGAGACTGAACTTACAGAAGCAAGCAAAGTACTGCCTGCCAACTACAAAAAGGGAGATAAGAACTATGGTCGTTTTACAGCCGGATTGGCACATACTGTTTTGCTAAAACTCTATATGCTGACCAAGCAATGGGACAAGGCGGAAGCAGAGGGACGCGAACTGATGAAACCTGAATATGGTTTCGAACTTGTGCCCGAATACAAAGATATATTCACGCTGGCAAATGAGAAGAACCCGGAAATTATCTGGGCTTGCCAATGTGCCAAAGGATATCAGGAACACAAATGGCAACCTCATGTATTACCCAACGACTATAATTTCACTTCTTATCTAGATAAAATGACCAAATGGAACGGATATAAAATCTCATGGGATTTTATGCAGACCTTTGATCCGGCAGACAGACGTTTGCTGACGATTGCATACGAATATACCAGTAAAGACGGAGTGGTACATAATGAAAAGAATGACAGACCGGATCCTTCCGCTCAATTATATTTAGGAGCAGTTCCATTGAAATATGAATTTGATCCGGATTGTACAGGAGAAGATTCACAAATAGACTGGATTATCTACCGGTATGCCGATGTGCTCACTTTGACAGCAGAGGCTATTGTACGCAACAAGAATGCCGTAACGCAGGAAGCTGTTAATTTGCTTAATGAAGTGCGTACCCGATCGCTTCCGGGCAAAGGATACAGCCTACAAGATTTGAACAGTGTGGACAAATTTCTGAAAGCTGTATTGGACGAAAGAGGTTGGGAGTTATATTTCGAAGGAAACCGCCGCCAAGACCTGATCCGCTATGGATTATTTGTGGAAGCTATCAAAAAGAAGGCTCAATCAATGGGTAAACAAACGCTTGTGGATGAAGACCGTTACCGCTTCCCTATTCCACAAGATATTATTGATGAAGGTAAGGGAATAATCAAACAGAACCCCGGTTATTAATCACTGAAAAGAAAAAAACATGAAAAAGTTAATTTATAGCATCATCGGGC
Organism: Bacteroides caccae; assembly: GCF_002222615.2. Classification (NCBI taxonomy): domain Bacteria; kingdom Pseudomonadati; phylum Bacteroidota; class Bacteroidia; order Bacteroidales; family Bacteroidaceae; genus Bacteroides; species Bacteroides caccae. The sequence continues at coordinate 4,225,493 of NZ_CP022412.2, forward strand.
TACTAATGTTCGCCGGTTGCGAAGATAATTATAAGACCAATATCACAATTCCAATGTCGGGCATATATCTGAGTTCTCCCGCCGAAGGAGCAACTATGGACTTAAACGATGAAAGTAAAGATTCATACGAATTTACTTGGGATAAGGCTTCGGAACAAGGTTCCGTACTGATATTCAGCACTACCAAGGACCTTGTGAAACAAGTTACCGTAGAAGCAGGGACAGGAAAAAATTGCAATATATCAACACTGGTTATCAACCAATTACTTTCCAAGTTAGATATTAAATCCGGAAATGAAAAACTCATTTACTGGACTGTAAAAGATAAAAATAACCAGACTGCCGCCGCATCAGAAGTTCGTACGCTACAAGCCAGACGAATGAAAAGTATCTTGCTTGCTCCTGAAGATATGTCGACAGCCACTTTGTTGGCAGACGCTACACAAACCAAAATAAAATTTGAATGGGATGCTTCAGGAATCGGTAATGATACAGAGTGTACGGTACTTCTTTCTTTAGATCCGGAAATGGACAACTTCGTAGAACTGCCGACCAAAGGAACAGGAAATATATCGATCACCCACGAAGAAATGGAACAGACAATCGAAAAACTGTCTATCAAGCGTTACCGGACCAATACTATTTATTGGAATGTACGTAACAATACAGATCAGGCACTTATTTCGCGTGTCGCCAACACATTATACACAAACGACATGATGCGTCTTGTTGACAAACGTGGAGATGAGACGATCACTTATCCCGTAGTCCGCGTGACATTCTCCGACGGAACTTCGCAAGTGTGGACAGCCCAAAATCTGAATACTACCAGATATCCGGATGGAACGGAAATCGAAGCCGAATATTACAGATATGCTCCCGAATCCCTTGGAGAAGACTGGATTAAAGCAATCGGTACCTATTACAGTTTCGTGATTCGCGACCGGATTATCCCGAAAGGCTGGAGAATACCGACCGAAGCGGAATGGAATTATTTATTCTCCGAAGCCGGAAAGAATGGCGGGTATAATGTTCTTAAAGATCCTGTCTATTATTATAAAAATCCTACCGGCCAGGAACATCTGAATGAATGGGGACTGAGCTTTACTTCAGCAGGTACATGGAACTTGGATAGGGACGCAATCGAACTGGCTCAGGAAAAATTCTACTTTATGGCCGCCGACTTGGGCGATCCCGCAACCTGGAACGATCCCTGGCGAGCTTTAATCCATGACAACAGCGAAACATTATGGGTATCCTGGGCTAAAGGAACCGTCATGCGCTATATCTATGCAGAATAACTAATAAAACATGAATCATTATGAAAAGATATTACTTTCAAATATTACTGGCGTGTTGTCTGACATTATTTGCCGGATGTTCCGATTCCGATTCGGAATCCGGTCAGAACGGCATACCCAAAGGTTCAAAAGCTATTGACCTGCAACAAGACAGAAGTGGTCTGCTACGTAATCCCTGCATGGGTTGGGGACTTTATGACGATGCTGTCGGCAATGTAGCCAACGCAGAAGAGTATTGGACTGCACAAGACGAAGCTGCACGCAACCATGCATCTTTCTTCTATATACGCTGGCGTTGGTCGGAAATGGAACCGGAGGAAGGAAAATATGCCTGGATCTATGACGATAACTATAAAAAGCTGATTCAAGGAGCGCTCGACCGGGGATTGAAGTTATGTTTCCGTATCTATGACAACGGACAGGACAATATCCGCCAAGGTACTCCCGAATATGTCCGTACCGCAGGTGCTCGAGGATATGAAGTCGAAGGACAAAATAAAGTCAAACTATGGACTCCTTATGCCGACGATCCTATCTTTCAGCAGAAATATGAAAAGTTTGTCGCAGCATTCGCCAAAGAGTATGATAACCCGGATATCGTAGATTTTATCGACGGGCACTCTTTAGGCTGGTGGGGCGAAGGCTCACATATCAAGTACCTGAATTCTGACAAGAAGAAAGAGACTTTCGACTGGTTTACAACGATGTATTCCAAGAACTTCAAGAATATCATTCTGGTATTACCTTATAATAGCGAAATTGGATTCAATACGGAAAAAGAAATCGCTATCGACCAAAAAGGGTATGGATTGCGCAGAGACGGTCTGGGAAGTATGTGGTTTACTGAAAATGACGAGAAAGTAGCGAACGAGATGTATGGAAAAGTTTTAATGGTGGGCGAATGTGCTTACTGGGGAGGATATACGGCTGCTTACGAACCTTTCAAAAATGACACAAAATATTCCTTCAAATCATGGAAGGATGTATATAATCAGAGTTTCGACCATGCCCAGACTTATCATTTCAATACACTCGACCTAAGGACGATTACCGAAACAAAGGGCTGGACGGGACTGGCACCGGAACTTGTCCGCAAATTTGTTCTGAACGGCGGATACAGGGTATATCCTACTTATGTAATCATGCCTTATGAAGCCTCAGCAGGCCAAACCGTATCTATCTCCCACTCATGGAGAAACACCGGATATGGTTACTTGCCGAATAACATGAAGAATTGGAACTATAAGTACAAACCGGCCTTTGCCTTGTTCGACGAGAGCGGCAAACTGGTAAAATCATGGATTGACGAGGATGCCGAACCTTCGCAATGGTTGTCTAACCAACGGAAAAACTATACTTACGAGGTTTCCCTCGACGGTATTTCCAGAGGCAATTACCAATGGGCGGTAGCTATTGTCGACAAGACCAAAGATAACCAACCAGGTATCAATATCGGTATCAAAGATAAGGAGAAGAAGGATGGGTGGACATTTATCAGTGAAATGACTATTAAATAAATGAACCGATAAAGCATGAAACATATACATTTATATCTATTTGCACTTATCTCCGTGATCCTTACAAGCTGCTCACACGCCTGTCAAAAGGTAGAGTTGCAGGAAGACACCGTATCATTGCTTCGCAACCCTTGTATGGGTTGGGGAGTATATGATGACGCTAATGATGAAGTACAAAACGCGAATATTTACTGGGCTGCCCAAGATGAGGCAGCCCGTCAATACGCTTCTTTCTTTTATGTACGTTGGAGGTGGTCGGACATGGAACCGGAAGAAGGCAAATACGCCTGGCTGTATGATGAAAATTACAAAAAACTGATACAGGGTGCCTTAGACCGTGGATTGAAACTCTGTTTCCGTATTTACAACAACGGACAGGATAACCTGCGTGCCGGAACTCCTGACTACGTACGCCGTGCCGGAGCAAAAGGATATACCGTAAAAGGATTGAAAGGTGATCTTTGGACACCTTATCCGGATGATCCGATTTTTCAGGAAAAACTGGAAAAGTTTGTCGAAGCCTTTGCCAAGGAATATGATAATCCGGATATTGTAGACTTTGTAGACGGATATAGTCTTGGTTGGTGGGGAGAATGTCACCATGTGATCCTGCAAGACCAAAACAAATTCGAGCAAGTGTTCGACTGGTTCACAACCCTCTATTCCACTCACTTCAAAAATGTGCTTCTTACGCTCCCCTTCGGCAGCCCAATCGGTTTCGACACCGAAAAACGAATTGCAATTGACGGAAAAGGATATGGCATGAGACGAGACGGATTGGGAAGCATGTGGTTCAGTGATGAAGAAAGGAGGATCGTCGCGGATATGTATGGAAAGACACTTCTTGTCGGAGAATCCTGTTACTGGGGATGTTCCACCGATGATTGCACTCCATTCACCTCGGATACACGTTATCGGATGAATACATGGAGAGATGTATACAAACAGACCTTCCAACACGCCATTGAAGGACATTTCAATACGTTGGATTTAAGAGAGCTCCCCGAAACAAAAGGGTGGACCGAACGGGCAAATGATCTGGTAGAAAAGTTTATTATCCAAGGAGGATACCGGATATATCCATGCAGCGTATCATTGCCAGTCCGTGCCAAAGCCAAATCGACAGTCCTCATTTCACACGAATGGAAAAATACAGGAAATGGTTATCTACCTAACAATATACCCAACTGGAATTATAAATATAAACCGGCTTTTGCATTGTTTGACCTACAAGGGAATCTAGTGCAAACATGGGTAGACGACAACGCAGAACCTTCGGACTGGTTGCATAACACAGTGCATTCTTATACTTATCCGGTTACTTTCACGGATATTCCGAAAGGTACTTATCAATGGGCTGTAGCTATCATCGACCAAACAAAAGACCAACAGCCGGGAATTAAACTGGCAATCAAAGACAAGCAAGAAAAAAAAGGCTGGTTTCTACTTAATGAGATCGTTATTCAATAAAAAACAATTATATGAAAAATTACAAATTTTCTAAAGAAATAAAGGGATTATTCTCACCGCAGTGAGAATAAATTCTTATCGCTATGAGAAAAAGTTCTCACCATAATGAGAATTTTTTCTCATCACGGTGAGAATACTTTGAGAATTATTTCATCTTATAAACCAATGTTCCTCCCTTGACAATATCTTCATGAGAGATAGTATTCTTCGTATAAGGTTCACCATTCAAAGTAATGCTATCCACATACTTATGCTCTTTCGACAGGTTCTCTGCGATAATAGTAAAAGTCTTGCCACCAGCCAGATGCAATACCATTTCAGGCAACTGGGGCGCCCCGAATACATACTCGCCACTCACCGGATTCACCGGATAAAATCCCATTGCACTCAACATATACCATGCAGACATCTGACCACAATCGTCATTTCCGCAAAGTCCGTCAGGTTTGTTTCGGTATTGAGTATCGAAAATCTCACGGATTAACTCTTGTGTACGCTCCGGACGACCGGCTAACGCATATAAATAAGTTACGTGATGACTCGGTTCGTTACCGTGAGCATATTGTCCGATCAATCCTGTTACATCAGCCAGACCTTCACCTTCCAAAGTAACGGTAAACAAAGAATCCAATTTATTCAGGAAAGGTTTTTCACCACCAAAGAGCCGGATTAATCCCGGGACGTCATGTTGCACGTGCCAGGTATATTGCCATGCATTTCCCTCCGTATAATCTCCCCCTATACTTTCCGAATGCCCCAAAGCACTCGGATTAAACGGAGCCTTCCATGTTCCATCTGCTTTGCGCGGACGCATAAACTGGGTTTCAGTATCAAAGAGGTTCTTATAATAATCGGCACGTTTTGCAAAATACGCCGCATCTTCTTCTTTTCCCATACGGCGTGCCATGTCGGCAGCAGCATAATCGTCATATACCGACTCTAATGTGGAAGACACCGATTCGGCTTTTATCAGGTCGGTCGGGAAATAGCCGTATTTCGTATATACTTCCCAGTTTGACTTCAACGGATGTGAAACAGTCTGCGTCTTCTTTATAATATTGAAAGCACGCTCCGCGTCAAAGCCACGGAATCCCTTACGATAGGCCTCGGCAATCACAGAAACCCCATGATTACCTATCATACAGTAGTTCTCCTTTCCCCATAATGCCCAGATAGGCAGGAATCCCTGCACTTCACCTTGTTCTATCAACGAATTAACAAAACCGTCGACACGTTCGGGAATTATCAATGTATAGAAAGGATGAGCGGCACGATAAGTATCCCACAAAGAGAACGTAGAATAAAAAGTCCCCGTTCCCGCTTTCACAACGGAGTCGGCAGCGTTACGATACATACCATCGACATCCGAAATCTCATTCGGTTGAATCAAAGCATGATAGAAACTGGTATAGAAGTTTGTCTTTTCATCATCGGTACCGTCTATTTCGATACGGCTCAGATAACTATTCCATTCATTATGCGCAGCGTCTCTCACTCCGTCAAAGTCCCAGGCAGGAATTTCCGCTTCCAAGTTCTTCTTGGCTCCGGCTACGCTCGTAGTGGAAAGGGCCACTTTCATCATCAACTCGTCTCCCGGCTGCATATCGAAAGTAGCAACAATGCGTTTCCCTTTCTCCGTCTCTCCCATCGGAAGGTAAAGTGAGTCTGCAACAGGACGATTAAATTTTATCACAAAGAAATAATCCTGATTCACCCATACGGCATTATTGACATGTCCGGTCAGCGTTTGGGCGTCTTCCCAATTCACCTCACAACTCTTCACGTGTGAATGATATTGTTCTTCCCTCCAGGCAGGACCATGCTGAAGATCTATCAGCAGAGAAGCGGAGTCTGCTTTGTTGTAGGTATATCGATGCAGGGCAGCATGGATAGAAGCCGTCAGTTCCGCTTTCACCTGCGGATCGGAAAGTTCCACAGTATAGTAACCCGGCGCAGCCGCTTCTTTATCTTTCGGGAAATGACTGCGATAAGCGTCCCAGGCACGGGTACGTGTACCGGTAACAGGCATTACCAGAATATCACCCAAGTCCATACATCCTGTTCCATTCAGATGCGTCTGCGTGAATCCCCAAATCAGAGAATCCTGATAGGTATACTCGGAACAATAGCGCCAGCCGACTGCACCCGTCACAGGGCTGCTCTGGATCATTCCGAAAGGATAACAAGCCCCCGGAAAGGTATGCCCATTATCGGCCGCACCGATGAATGTATTAACGTATCGGGTATAATCTTTTGTTTCCGCTTTTTCTGTCGGAGAACAGGAAGAATAGAAAAATAAACCTGCCAAAGCAGCAGCCATAAGAGGGATTCTTCTTTTCATAGTAAATATAATGTTAAATTAATGTCGCATAATGACAGCGACAAAGATAAAAAAAATCCCTCTCATGACATCCGTACGATTCGTTTATTTCCAAAGGCAATCTATCGTTCCACTGTGATAAAACAAAAAATCTTGCGACTTATTGGATAAATACAACTCAATTATTTATCTTTGTTAGCTTAATAATAAGCTGGCTCAAAAAAACAATAAGCATAATGAAAGATTTCTTGAAATTTACACTTGCAACAGTAACCGGTATTATCCTGTCAAGTATCGTATTATTTATTGTCAGCATGGTGACCTTGTTCGGTATCATGTCTGCTTCGGATACGGAGACAATAGTAAAAAAGAATTCGGTAATGATGCTCGATCTGAACGGAACGTTGGTCGAACGCACGCAAGAGAATCCATTGGACATTCTATCACAATTATTCAGTGATGATTCCAATATATACGGTCTGGACGATATCCTCTCTTCTATCAAAAAAGCAAAAGAGAATGAAAATATTAAAGGAATTTACTTGCAGGCCTCTTCATTGGGAACGTCATACGCTTCTTTACAGGAGATCCGTAATGCACTACTTGATTTCAAGGAAAGCGGAAAGTTTATCATTGCTTATGGAGACTCTTACACCCAGGGACTTTATTATCTTTCCAGCGTAGCCGACAAAGTGCTGCTCAATCCTAAAGGGATGATAGAGTGGCGTGGCATTGCCGCTGCTCCTGTCTTCTACAAAGATTTGCTGCAAAAAATTGGTGTAGAAATGCAAATCTTCAAGGTAGGAACATACAAATCGGCAGTGGAACCGTTTATTTCTACCGAGATGAGCCCCGCCAACCGGGAACAAGTGACTGCTTATATCAATTCTATTTGGAGACAAGTGACTGAAGGTGTATCCAATTCACGCTATATCCCGGTAGATTCATTGAATGCCTATGCCGACCGTATGCTAATGTTCTATCCGGCAGAGGAAAGTGTAAAATGCGGATTGGCTGATACGCTGATTTACCGAAATGATGTGCGTAACTATCTAAAAGAGCTGGTAGAAATAGGCAAGGACGATCAATTGCCTATGCTTGGCTTGAGCGATATGGTCAATGTGAGGAAAAATGTACCGAAGGATAAGAGTGGCAATATCGTAGCTGTTTATTATGCTTCCGGAGAAATTACCGATTATGCCGGTTCATCTGCTTCTGATGAAGGTATAGTAGGTTCCAAAGTGAGCCGCGACCTTCGCAAACTGAAAGACAATGATGATGTGAAGGCAGTCGTGCTTCGAGTTAACTCTCCGGGCGGAAGCGCTTTTGCTTCCGAACAAATCTGGCACGCCGTAAAGGAGCTGAAAACTAAAAAGCCGGTTATTGTCTCCATGAGCGATTATGCCGCTTCAGGTGGTTACTACATCTCATGTGCGGCTGATACGATTGTGGCGGAACCGACAACATTGACCGGTTCTATCGGTATTTTCGGTATGGTACCGAATGTAAAAGGGCTGACAGACAAAATCGGTTTGACTTACGATGTAGTAAAAACAAATAAATATTCGGATTTCGGAAATATCATGCGTCCTTTCAATGAAGGAGAAAAAGCATTGCTGCAAATGACGATAACCGAAGGATACAATACATTTATCGGCCGTTGCGCCGAAGGACGCCACATGACTAAAGAAGCTATCGAGAAGATCGCCGAAGGTCGTGTGTGGACCGGTGAAGCCGCCAAGGAACTGGGTCTGGTGGACGAGCTTGGAGGTATTGACAAAGCATTGGATATCGCCGTAGCCAAAGCGGATATTGAAAATTATACTGTTATCTCCTATCCGGCGAAACAGGATTTTTTCTCCTCTCTGTTTGAAACTAAACCGACAAATTACGTAGAAGCACAATTGCTGAAAAGCAAATTGGGCGAATACTACCGTCAGTTTGATCTGTTGAAGAATCTGCAAGAAAAATCCATGATTCAGGCACGCGTCCCATTTGAACTGAATATAAAATAACCTGTACTGCATGGACGAACACTTTATCAAGATACATAAGTGGCTATACCCTGTCTCATGGATATACGGAGCAGTGGTAGTGATGAGAAACAAGCTCTTTGACTGGGGAATCTTCCGGTCGAAGAGTTTCGATGTTCCCGTTATTTGTGTCGGCAACCTTGCCGTAGGAGGTACAGGCAAAACCCCGCACACTGAATATCTGATAAAGTTACTTCATGATAAATATCAGGTGGCCGTCCTCAGCCGGGGGTACAAACGACGTACTAAAGGCTATGTGCTCGCCACTCCCCAATGTACGGCAAAAACAATTGGAGATGAACCTTACCAGATGTATACAAAGTTCTCTTCCGTCACACTGGCTGTTGACGAAAAACGTTGCCACGGAATAGAAAAGCTACTCAAACTGAAAGAGCCTTCGACAGACGTTATCCTGCTCGACGATGCCTTCCAACACCGTCACGTAAAAGCGGGATTAAACATTCTGCTGACTGATTATCACCGTCTTTTCTGCGATGACACCTTACTTCCGGCCGGACGTTTACGCGAGCCCGTCAGCGGAAAGAACCGGGCGCAGATTGTCATTGTCACTAAATGTCCGCAGGATATCAAACCGATTGATTATAACATTATCACGAAACGGCTGAACCTTTATCCGTATCAGCGGCTATTCTTCTCGTCGTTCCGGTATGGTAACTTGCAACCCGTATTTTCGAACGAGGGCGGCATTGCGTTATCTTTACTGACTGATACTGATATCCTGTTAATCACAGGTATTGCCTCTCCTGCCCCTATACTCGAAAGACTGGGAGATTGTACGAAGCAAATAGACTTGCTTTCATTCGGCGATCACCATGACTTCACCCATAAGGATATGCAACAGATAAGGGAACGATTCAACAAGTTAAAAGGTAAACGGCGGTTGATTATCACTACCGAGAAAGACGCCACACGCCTGATCAATCATCCGGACTTGGATGCGGAATTAAAACCGTTCATCTATGCTCTGCCTATTGAAATAGAAATATTACAGAACCAACAAGATAAATTTAACCAACATATTATTGACTATGTTAGAGAAAATACAAGAAACCGCAGCTTACCTGAAAGGAAAGATGCACACCAGTCCTGAAACAGCCATTATCCTTGGCACAGGTCTTGGCAGTTTGGCAAACGAAATCACCGAGAAGTATGAAATAAAGTATTCGGATATTCCTAACTTCCCGATATCTACCGTCGAAGGTCATAGCGGCAAGCTGATTTTCGGTAAATTGGGCAATAAGGATATTATGGCAATGCAAGGCCGTTTTCACTATTATGAGGGTTATTCAATGAAAGAGGTTACTTTCCCCGTACGTGTGATGCGTGAACTGGGTATCAAAACCTTGTTTGTATCCAATGCCAGTGGCGGGACGAATGCAGATTTTGAAATCGGTGACCTGATGATTATCACTGACCATATCAACTACTTCCCCGAACATCCGCTACGCGGAAAGAATATCCCTTACGGTCCCCGTTTTCCGGATATGAGTGAAGCATATAGCAAAGAACTGATCCGCAAGGCGGACGAAATTGCCGAAGAAAAAGGCATCAAGGTTCAGCACGGAGTTTACATCGGTACACAAGGCCCTACTTTCGAAACTCCGGCTGAATATAAATTATTCCATATTCTAGGTGCCGATGCCGTAGGTATGTCTACCGTTCCCGAAGTGATTGTTGCCAATCATTGCGGAATTAAGGTATTCGGTATTTCTGTTATCACAGATTTAGGAGTAGAGGGAAAGATCGTGGAAGTAACGCACGAAGAAGTCCAGAAAGCAGCCGATGCCGCCCAACCGAAAATGACAACTATCATGCGTGAACTTATCAACCGTGCCTAAACATTAAAATCGATTTATGAGAACTGAAATAGCTACTCTTGGTGAGTTCGGTCTGATTGACCGCCTCACCGAGGGAATTAAATTAGAAAACGAATCCAGTAAATACGGAGTAGGTGACGACGCTGCTGTCCTCTCTTACCCTTCAGAGAAGCAAGTATTGGTGACTACCGACTTACTAATGGAGGGTGTACATTTCGACCTGACTTATGTCCCCTTGAAACATCTGGGATACAAAGCTGCCGTAGTCAACTTTTCCGACATTTATGCCATGAACGGTACTCCCCGGCAGATCACGGTTTCTATCGCCCTTTCCAAACGGTTCAGCGTAGAGGACATGGATGATCTTTATGCCGGTATCCGTCTGGCCTGCCAACAATATAATGTTGATATCGTAGGAGGTGATACGACTTCTTCCCTTACAGGACTTGCTATCAGCATTACTTGTATCGGCGACGCAGACAAAGATAAAGTGGTCTACCGCAATGGAGCCAAAGAAACCGACCTGATTTGTGTCAGCGGGGATCTAGGTGCCGCCTATATGGGGCTACAACTTCTTGAACGTGAAAAGGTTGTACTGAAAGGCGAAAAAGATGTCCAACCGGATTTCTCCGGCAAGGAGTATCTACTGGAACGCCAACTTAAGCCGGAAGCCCGTAAAGATATCATTGAGAAACTTGCTGCCGCCAATATCATCCCGACTTCAATGATGGACATCTCCGATGGCTTATCATCCGAATTAATGCATATCTGCAAACAGAGTAATACCGGCTGTCGCGTATACGAGGAGCACATCCCCATTGATTACCAGACTGCTGTCATGGCCGAAGAGTTTAACATGAACCTAACAACTTGTGCCATGAACGGAGGCGAAGACTACGAGCTTCTTTTCACCGTACCTATCGCCGACCACGAAAAAGTTTCGCAAATGGAGGGTATCCGCCTCATCGGACATATCACCAAACCAGAACTTGGCTGTGCCTTGATAACCCGTGACGGACAAGAGTTCGAACTGAAAGCCCAAGGTTGGAATCCGCTAAAGGAGGATAAATAGAATATTCCGGTTAACAGCAAAAATATTTTCAATTCATATAACACTGATAATAAGCAGACTAACTTTTTATCAGTGTTTTTTATTACCGGAAGCCTTGCAGATTCCAAAAGTTTCACTACCTTTGCAACCGCAATCAAGCAAGGTGCCATAGCTCAGTTGGTAGAGCAAAGGACTGAAAATCCTTGTGTCCCCGGTTCGATTCCTGGTGGCACCACTATCGATTCGGTAATTTCTCGGAACCCATTGAAATTCAGTCATTTCAATGGGTTTTCTTTTATACTCCAATACGCAAATTCTAGCCGATTCGAGTATCTGGAAATGTCCCATTCGGTGGCTTTTTCAGAGTCCCTTTAAAAAACCACCGATTGCACTATATTTCACTCATTTACAATAATTTGCGCCAATCATTTTTAGGAGCAAAAACATACTTTTGCATACCTGCTTGAATGTAATGGAAACAGCGAAAAAAGAAAAGCAAAAAAGATTCTTCCTTTACTGACAAATATAAGATGAAGGAAAACAAAGAGAATCTTAAAACTAAAAAAAACGGTGGTTTTTCAGACCATGTCTACCAAAAAGCCACCGATTTTAACTTTTTTACCGACTTCCAACTCATCTTTCAAGTTGACAGAATAACTAATTGTATTTACCAACTTAAAGAAAAAAGGTTATGAAACAAGGAACAATGAAGATTCTGTTTTTCGTTCTCAAAACGAAATTATTAAAAAATGGTGAAGCACCTATTCTAATGAGGATCACAATTAACGGTCAATACGAAGAAACACGAATCCAAAGAAGCGTTCCTCTCAAACTGTGGAACGCAGCCAAAGGATGTAGTAAAGGAAAAGACCGGGCTTCCAATGAACTCAACAGTTATTTATCTGAATTAGCCACGCGAGCATTGGAAAAGTATAAGGAACTTATACTGGAGCAGGCAATATCCACTCCCTCCTTAATATTAAAACGTGTATTCGGTAAGGATACGGAAATGCGTACCCTGCTTGGAGCAATACGACAAGAAATCAAGGAGATGGAGAAAGTTGTGAATATTGACTATGCACCAGTGACCATCAACCGTTACAAAAATGTACTGAAAAAACTCGAAAATTCCATTCCTACATTTTATGACAAAGAAGATATTACTTTCCATGAACTCACTCCGGAATTCATAAAAGCCTTTGACCTTCATTTAAAAACAGAAGTCGGTTTATGCCGCAACACTATTGTACGATATATGAAATGTTTCAAGAAAATCACAAATATGGCACTGGCAAAAGGTTAGATGAAGAAAGATGCGTTTTATGGATACAAAATGGAACAGGATGAAACAGCTCCTGTATTCCTCACATATGACGAATTACAGACCGTTATGAATAAGGAATTCACTATACCCCGACTGGCACTGGTACGGGATATTTTCATTTTCGCCTGTTTCACCGGTCTGGCATTTGTCGATGTGTCCACGCTCAAAAAAGAAGATATGGTGCAAGATAATAATGGAGACTGGTGGATCAGAAAAGGAAGAATCAAACTGATGCATCGGCGTAAAGCATCTTCAATCTGTAACATACCTCTACTTCCCGTTCCGCTTGCCATACTAAAAAAGTATGAAAATAATCCTGTCTGTATCAAAAAAGGATATTGTCTCCCAGTTCCCTGCAATCAGAAAATGAACAGCTATCTCAAAGAAATAGCAGATTTCTGCGGGATTAAAAAAAATATCACCACTCATGTCGCCCGGCATACATTCGGGACTACCATTACGCTCGCTAACAATGTACCCCTACAAGATGTATCGGTTATGCTTGGGCATGCTTCCACACGAATGACGCAACATTACGCACGAGTAATGAATGCAAGCCTAAAGAAATCCATGATTCATGTTAAGGAGCAATTGACACAATAAATTAACGTGAGTTCGACAAATTCAAAATAAGGCAAGCTGTATATCAATTGTTCTCGTAACATTGATACACGGCTTCTTTGGAAAACAGCAGTATGCTGCGATTGCACCCAAGAGGTTGACAATGAAATTATCAAAGGTTCTATGTCTTGAATGTTCCACTTGTGATATATTCCTGAGTTCGTCATTAACGGTTTCTATAATGGTTCGTTTCCTAAGAAGGAGTTTGTCTGAAAGTGACATCAACGTTCCTTTCATATTGCTTTTTAACTTGGTTATAAGCTGTATGCCATTGACAAACAATCTTTGAAAGAGGTTCTTGCATACCCGTAAAGGAGTACTGTCAACGAAACTGATGCCTGTACATTTGCCTAAAAGTATCTTTTTGATAAACAAAGCCAACGGGATGGCCACCTCTTTTCCAATTCCACAAAGCGGTTATAAGAGACAGCCTTTGAAAAAAGGTGGCGCATATACATGCAGACCTTTTCTTGATAGAAATGAGGCTGTCTCAAAATAGAAAAATGAGGCAGCCTTACTTATAATCTGTAAGTTGAAGTATAAGAATCCCCTTATTTTAGCCTTATTTCCTTATAAGAAAGGGCAAAATAAGGAGATTTTTTCTAAAGAGATTTCAATCTATAAGTTTTTCGTTCTTGAAATTCTATTTTGAGACAGCCTCTTTCTATTTACACAATCAGATGGATAGTCCCATCCCGATATTAGGACATCATCTTCATATGCCATCGTATTTTTTTAAGACATTTATTGAATATCCCTATATTGATATAATAATCAACAACTTATAAAGTCATTTCTGTGATAATCTACGATAATTCGCGTTAATCTTGTGTTTTATTATTCATTATAAACCCATACACATTACCGGCAAAATCTGTTACATACAAAGCGTTTCCCGCAATAGATACTGTAGAAAATATGGGTACACCGGTTTGGTATTTCCACAGCAGTTTGCCATTTATACGGTTCAATGCATACAGTATTCCGTCAGAAGCCCCAAAGAAAATAGTATCTCCAACCAACACTGGACTAGTCTCTACAGTTGAAGATGATGGTTTAGAATAAGGAGATGTATAAATCAAAGCGGGGTTTGTTTTAAAATTCCATTTCTCTTCTAAGGTCTGCTTATCTAAAGCTATGACTCCATTAGTAGCTGTTCCAAATATTATCTCGGATCCAGTGACTAAAGGAGTTGAATTCACATTGACCGAACAATTCAATTTTTTACGTACTATAATCTCACCGTTCTTTGAATTCAAGATAAAAAAGGAACGGGAAGAAAGAAGATAGAGATTCTCTCCTTCCCAAGCAACAGAGGCCGAACGATATTTTAATTCTGCATCTTTATTCTCCCACAACAACTCACCATTAACAGCATTATTGGCATACAACCCCTTCCAGTTTGCATGCCCAATCAGAATACTATGTCCAAGAGAAAGTGTTGCCACGCATCCTTCCCCCCTGCTCCAAGCTCCATTCTTCCAAATAAGTTCCCCCGTAGCTGCTTTCAAGGCACATAATGATTTTCCTGTACCGGCATATACTATATCCGAAACAGCAACCAAACCGTCATTCAAAGGAGGAAGTACACCGATATTTAAATCTTTTTCCCAAACCAATGTCCCAGTTTCTGCTTGAATCGCATATAGGTAACCATGTACATCTTGGGCAAAGACCAGTCCATCAGCAATCGCAATACTACTGCGTACAGAGCCACGAAGTGAATACCGCCAACAGACTGTTCCATTTTGCGCATCCATACACACTACAGCCGCTTTCCCCGATTCATTATCATCGACCGATGCCGTAAATAGACGTTTCCGATATACCAAAGGAGCAGACATAAAAATAGAAGCGCCTACATTTTTAATCCATGACAACCGCAAAGGCAATTGTTTCCTTTCAGGCTTTTCATAAAAAAACGAACGCCTGCATCGCCTTACCTCTCCATTATTGAAAAATGCCTCCACTATTACAGTAAGCTGCCGATGTTCCCATTGAGAAAGCAAAGGAATTTCCGCATACCAATTGAAATCACTCTGACGTTTCAAAAGATTGGAGGAAAGAACTTTTTTACCTTCCGATTCACACCAATAACGCATGGTTCGTATTGGGGAAACCGTAGAGTAGGCATTGACGGACAAAGGAATCTTTCCGGAAGGAAGTGTTGGCAGCTGTCCATTCTCCAACGAAACAATATGTAATGAAGGAGACAGATAACTGTATCGGAACTCGGACGCCACGTTTCCCTCTGTATCAACAGTCAGTACACGAAAAGCAGAAGGTGCATGGTCAATACCACCACAAGCAGGCGTAGAGGTACAGATAGTATACACCCCTGTCACTTTATGCTTATGCACATGATTTACGTGCCAGTGACCGTACAACCAAGCTTTCAATCCCATAGCCGGTAAATCTATATACTCCGTATCACTCATACCATATTTAAAAGCTACCGTATCTTCCGGCAGGCTATGATTGAAAACAATGATCGACTTCTCCTTGCCTACATAAGCAAGATCATTTTTCATCCAGCGATATACATCTTCCTTAGTATACTCCGGTAAATAATCTCCATGAAGCATAGGTGTCATTATGTAATGTGTATTCCCCACATCAAATGAATAGAATACCGGTCCGTAGAGTTTCTCGAAAAGTTCTTCCCCATAAGCACCTTTCACCAAGTCATGATTGCCTATTCCATAAAAGATTTGCGTGTCTTCCATCAAAGCGGTATTCAGCAAGCCTATATGACTGTTCAGTCCCGATTCATAACAAATATCCCCTGTATGCACGATAAAAGCTATTTTCTCATTGGCCGAATAGTCACGGAGATTATCCACCCACGCTTGATTCCCTTCTTTTCCACGTATTTCTGTATCAGAGATATGTATAAACCGGTGACTACCGTCAGCTTGAATTCCTCCATAACAAGGATATACCGGAAAATCGTATTCCGTACGACCGTTCTCTATCCGGTAATAGTAGGCATTATCAGTCTTATATCCGGAAGGAGTAGTAATAAACAGAAAATGCATACGGGAATGTCCGGGCAATTGATATGCGCCATTTGAATCTGTCTGTACCACATTTAACCCATCGGAAACAGAGACCCGATGCAATCGTTTTTCACCTTCATCGAGGAGACCATTTCTGTTCTCATCAACGAAAACCTTTCCTGTATATTGAGCCATAGCTTGTAAAGTCATACTACCCAGCAAACCAATAGCCATACAGTATTTCATGTATCTACTCACCTTTAGCCATTTGAATACTGACATCAGTCTGCCCCTCTACTTCTATTGTTTTATCGGCAAATCCTTTTTTCGAGAAAATAAGTCTGCCATTATCTTTCACCTTGATAGTATATGTGCCCCGATAGTCAGTCAACGCACTTTCACCGGATTCTTCGGACTGGACTTTCACTCTGGCAAGCGGAGTTGCCTGTATATCACGGACAGTTCCTTTTACTTGAATCACTTTTCCATCTGTCCGTGATTTGAAAGAAGTACCGGACACCGTCTGTCCTCCCTTTCCGGAAGAACCGATATACACCGGAAGGTTGAAATAAATCCGGTCGGAAGAAGTACCTACCTGTAATTCAAATTTGCCCGATTCGAGATAACGATTGCCCAAATCATCTGTCAGATAAAATTCATGAACAGGAATCATTATAGTCGTTTCCCGTGTCTGTCCGGGAAGTAAATCTACTTTTCTGAAACCTTTCAACTGCTTCACCGGTGTCATCACCGAGCTGACCACATCTCGCATATATACCTGTATCACCTCTTTCCCGGTTCTTTTCCCCGTATTTTTCAATTGAACAGTCACACAAACGGTATCATTAGCCTGATAGAGTTCCTTATCTGTAACAGCTTTCAGATATTCAAATTGAGTATAGCTCAATCCATATCCAAATGCCCATAGCGGGGAACTATTTGAGAAAACATAATCTCTTCCCGGCTTTTCATAAGTTCCCGGCTCTTTATAATATCCTTTATCCGTAGGCAAATAGTTATAATAGACAGGGAGATGCCCCGTACTTTGCGGAAATGAAAAAGTCAGTTTTCCGGAAGGGTTCACATTGCCAAACAAAATATCCGCAATAGAGTTTCCTTCCTGTTCGCCAGCATACCATTGCGCCAATATCGCCGGAATATTCTCTTTCACCCAAGGTATGGCAAAAGGCTTTCCTGCCACCAATATAACAACCACCGGCTTTCCCACAGCAAAAACCTCACGTATTAATTGTTCTTGTGCACCGGTCAAAGAGATATCACTCAAATCGATTCCTTCTCCGCTAGTAGACGGCTCTTGAGTATGACGTACGAACGCTGTACTCGAACTCCCCACAAATATCAAAGCAACATCACTATGACGGGCAGCATCCACAGCCTCCGCTATCCCCGAAGTATCCAAAGAAGCCAAAGAACATCCTTTAGCATAGTTGATTTTCACCCTATCACCCAACAAGTTTTTGATTCCTTGAAGCGGTGTCACTCCATCTTCTTTCTTTTTACTCCAGGTATAATCTCCAAATTGTACATTATCCGCATTAGGACCAATCACCGCTACTGACTTCAAATTTCGAACATTCAGCGGCAACAACTGTCCATCGTTCTTCAGCAATACGGTCGATTCGTCTGCAATCCTACGTGAAAGTTTCACACTTTCTTTCGAACGGAGAGGAAGCCGATAGACTGCTTGTTCCTGATAGGGATCTTCAAATAACCCCAATTCAAATTTAGCACGAAGCACTCGTCTCACGGCCTGATCGATATAGCTGATATCAAACTCTCCATTCCGTATTTTATCAGCCAGCACTGCATAGCAAGAGCTGGAAGCCTCCACGTCCATTCCGGCGGTCAAAACCTGCCGGGCCGCTTCGAAATCATCCACCGCCGTCTTATGGAAAGTCTTCAGCATACTGACAACTCCCCAATCCGAATAAACATATCCCCGGAAACCAAATCTATTGCGCAAAATATCCGTCAGCATAAAACGAGAAGCAGAATTAGGAATTCTATTCCAAGAATTATAACTGGACATGACAGCCATAATTTCAGTTTCAGCAAGCACAGCCTCAAATGGTTTCAAATAAATATCAAATAAATCACGTACACCACACTCCACCGAAGCCAGATTCAATCCACCCAAAGGATTACCATGCGGACCGTAATGCTTCAACATCGGAGAAATTCCATGTTCCATATATCCTTTTACCTCAGCAACCGCCATCTTTGAACAAAGAAAAGGATCTTCACCAAAAGACTCTTCTACACGTCCCCAACGTAAATCACGTACAACATCAATACAAGGTGCCAACACTTGCTTCACTCCCATCGTATTCAGTTCGCCTGCAATATGTTTAGTCTTTTCGTAAGCCAGTTCTGGATTGAAAGTACTCCCCATCGCGATATTCTGAGGGTAGATAGTTGTTCCCTCATGCACCACTCCATGCAAAGATTCGGCAACCGGAAATCCGGGAATACCCAGACGTGTTTTTTCTACCATATAGGTTTGTATCTCACGGAAAGTCTTACGACAGCTTGCAGCCGTCAATGGAAAACCTTCAAAGAACCCATATCCTATTCCACCGCACATCTTATCCAACTTCTCTTGATTCAGGATCTGTCCATCGAACACATCCCACGAATGCAAATGACGAATCTGAGCTATCTTTTCTTCCAGTGTCATCCGGCCCAGCAAGTCATTCACTCTTAGTTCTGTAGGAAGAAGTGGATTCTTATAAGAAAATGATTGCTGTGCGTTAACTGTAAGTATACAGCCCGACATCGCCACTAGTACGAGGCCTATATATTTCTTCATATTCTCTTATTTTGGTTAATCTATTTATCTAAGTTTAAACTTTACACTACTACGAATATCGGCTGAGGAGGCTCCTATTAAAGCTCGAAATTCTCCCGGTTCCACCACCCATTCGTGTTTCTCATCGTCATAATATTCAGTGCATAATGTTTCACACATACAGCTACTCCGTTTTTCTGTACACCTTTTATGTAAGGTACTACCATACGGGATGCCCCAAATGGGTCTTCTCCCATATATTCGAAATTCCGGCCGTTCAGCGGGCTACGATAGATATTAACTCCCGGCCCCAATAGGACATTCTTATTGCGGTAGCGTGCTTCTTCTCCAATATTGCTTCCATATATATAAGATAATTCGGGATTCCACGTAGCCGCCAAACAGGTTAATGCCGGAAAGGCAATACAAGAATCATTCGTCCACTTAGCTATATTCCATTGATCCCAAAGCAGTTCTTCACGTACATCGTGTGGACCATCAGACATCCAGTTTTCAGGAATCCCTAAACGAAGAACACCGGGAGAACTGAACTTAGATTGGGCATGGGTCATTACCGCTTTTTCTTCCAAAATCATGCGTGCCAAAGCATTCTTCCACACGCTTCTCTATAGGTTGATTATTATCCAAATAAATGGGAACCTCTTGCTGCTGTGCAAAACTACATATCGTCCAAAGACCCACTGCTCCTAATATCCATACTTTCATTATATATTACTCAAACTTGGGTTTATGCTCCTTGGGGTAGCTGAAGGTATTATTCATTACCCAGCGACCCTTATAGATTTTAGCGCCGTAGATGTTAAATAGTTTCTTACCTTTCTCGTTTATCAGACCATCAGACCACCACTCGGTAGTAGGATACAACATCAGTACCCCGTCGGCACTGTTACACACACTCTTCACAGCGTAAAGCGGGTAAATCAATTCAGCTTTGTTATTCTTTATATCATATTGCCACACATTCTCAATACTCTCTCAAATACAAGAATATTCAACAAAAGACTATTCTAAAGGAGTAATATTTGACATAGTTTTATTACATCACCCAAAGTTGTCTTAAAAACTTGCTTCATACTAAACAAAGAAAATTCTTTCAAGCAAGGATATCTATAAATATCATATTCCATTTAAATTCCCTTTGTTAAATTTCCAGTTTTTTTCAATCAATCTCTTGCAACGTTGGTGCCACAGCTTCATTCGCTTTAACAGCTTTATGGTTATAATCAGTATGTTTACTTACCCTTCTACACCTATGATTTGAATATAAACAGCATAGAAACTTTCCTTTATCAGTTCGAATAACTAATTGGCGTAATTTTGATATTCATTCGTTACCTCTTCTGGAACATTATACTGTATATATCTTCAATTCTTGTCAGGTACCCAAAAATGTCCTTTCAATACCATATCAATAACTACATATTCACCAAACATAGCAGCACACACAATGATTACCACCAACTATCGAATTTACCAAACGACTAGAGTCGTATTTCTTAATCCACGCAGCTATCTCCACAGTCTTGAGATAAAACAAATAGTACATTAAGATAATCGGAATGAAAAACCGGTATGCCAAGAAATGTGTATTCCAGCTATCCTTCCGTATTCTTTTTCCATTTTAAATCGCTATATATCGTGACCAAAAGGTAATAGCAACCTAACCTTTATACAAAATTCATCTTGAAATACTCCCCTACAACTATTTTATTTCATTAGTACATGCTTGGCATAATTTACACTTTCCCGTTTATAAAATCCAACAAGACTGCTCAAACGCTTCAAGAATTCCTGATAGTCTTTCTCCTCCGGCATCATCCATTGCACCTCTGCTAAAGCTGCTATTCGCGGAACCATCATGTATTCTACATGTTCAGGAGTGGCAATATACTCTGTCCACACATTCGCCTGCACACCAAGAATATACTTTTTTTCCTCCTTTTCCAACTCTGTTGCCACCGGCTCAAAACCATATACCTTTTCAACAGTCACTCCGCTGCCCATCGCCAGTGGTTCCTGCGCCTTGTCGTCAGACTGATAATAATCAAAGTACATATAATCATTCGGCGTCATAATCACATCATGTTTCAACTTTGCAGCTTTGATACCTCCCCGTATCCCACGCCATGACATCACCGTAGCATTCGGCGCCACATCACCTTCCAAGATCTCATCCCAGCCAATAATCTGTCGTCCCCTTTCATTGAGATATCGTTCGATACGCTTCATACAATAACTCTGTAACCGGTCTTCGGTAGAATGTTTTCTATCAGTTCTCAAGCCCTCTTTCTTCGCCAATCCCTGACATTTCGGACACATCTCCCAACGAGTTCGGGGAGCTTCATCCCCACCGATATGTATGTACTTGGACGGAAAAAGTTCTATCACCTCTGACAATACACCTTCTAGAAATTCATACGTCTTTTCATTTCCTAAGCAAAGAACATCCGGAAAGACTCCCCAATGACATGCCACTTCATAAGGACCTCCCGTACAACCCAGTTCCGGATAGGCTGCCAGTGCAGCCAACATGTGTCCCGGCAAATCAATCTCGGGGATAACTGTAACATATCGCTCCTGCGCATACTTCACGATCTCCCTTATCTCATCCTGCGTATAAAAACCGCCATAAGGTTTTCCGTCAAACTCTGTCCGGCTAGCGCCAATTCCCGTCTCTTTACGTATAGAACCTATCTCCGTCAACCGGGGATATTTCTTTATTTCAATTCTCCATCCCTGATCTTCCGTCAGATGCCAATGAAAATAATTCATATTGTGCATAGCAAGTAAATCAATATACCGCTTCACAAAGTCGACCGAGAAAAAATGACGTCCCACATCCAGCATCATTCCCCGATAAGCAAATCGGGGAGCGTCTTTAATGACAGCTGCAGGCAAAATGATATCTGAACCATAAGCTATAGCAGGAACAGACTTGCGCAACGTCTGCAAACCATAGAAAACCCCATTGGCAGCCTGCCCTTTTATCGTCACCCTGTCCGGTAGCACAGTCAGTTCATATCCTTCCGGGTTGTCAATCGAAGCATCCAGCCCTAACATAATCACATTCTCGTCATTCCCACCTTGCCCGGGTTCCACTTTCAACCGCCTTCCTGTTGTTTCTTCAATGTATCCGGCAAGGAATTGTGCATTCCTTTCTAAAAGAACATTATCTTCAGGATAAAGAATCCGGGTATCTTTCTCAACAACAAAAGAATTCCCATCTACCATTACTATTTCATGTGGTAAAGGTATTACATTCCTATAGTCCGCCTCCACTCTTTCCGAAATATCGCACGCGGCTATAACAACGAATATCACGCTTATTGTAATCAGTTTCTTCATATCGTTTCTGCTTAGTCGATATTGGGAGTATCCCAGATTTTGTCTTTCTCGCAGTCTATATACAGTATTTCACTGCCACACTTCATGCGGAAACGTCCTTGCTCCAACCGCCATTTCCTATCCTGACCGACAAAAGCCAGATCGCTTCCTTTCAACTTCATAACAACTTTCTTAGTTTCACCCGGTTGTAATTCAACTTTCTCAAAATAACGAAGACGGATCACATCTGGTGAAACACTAGCTGCCAAATCACTGGAATACAACAGGACCGTTTCCTTACCTGCCCTTTCTCCCACGTTCTTTACATCCACTTCAAATATCAGTTCATCATCCGCATTGAAAGTCGTACGATTCACTTTAAAATTACTATACTCATAGGACGTATAACTTAATCCATGTCCAAAGGGCCATTGAATATCCATAACCGCATCATAATTATACTCCCCTTCCATAGTTCCCATCTGTTCACACGGCTTATAATCATACGTAGCAAGCGAATTGATGAATTTCGGATAGGTAAAAGGCAATTTACCGCTAAAGTTCGCATCTCCGGCAATCAAGTCAGCCAACGCATCTCCACCGTAATTTCCCGGCAACATAATATGAACCACCGCTTTTGCCAAAGGTTCTATCTCATGGATTATACGCGGCCGTCCTTCGTTCAGAACCAATATTACCGGCTTTCCTGTTGCCGCAAGTGCTCTCACCAACTCTTTCTGATTGGAAGAAAGATTCAAGTCATTCAGATTTCCCGGAGTCTCACAATACGTATTCTCTCCTATACAAGCTATTATCACATCCGCCCTACCGGCAGCAGTAACTGCCTTTCCTATTTCCGGACGATTTTCTTTCCACCAGTTATCATTAGGATCAGCAACATACGTCACTCCCGGTTCATAGATAATATTTTCCGTACCAAACTTGTTGCATAATGCTTCATAGATAGTATTATAAGCCTGCGCAAATTCATCCGCCAACTCTCCCTGCCAACTGTAAGACCATCCTCCGTTGAGACAACGCATAGCATTGGCGTTCGGACCTGCCAACAATATCTTCGTTCCCTTACGTAAAGGCAAAAGTTCTCCTTCATTTTTCAACAAGACCTCCGATTCCCTAGCAGCTTGCAATGCCACTTCTGCAAACTCCCGACTTCCAAACTTGTCATATTTCCGAATATCCCAGTATGGATTCTCAAACAATCCCAAGCGGAATTTCAAACGTAATACACGTCGTACGGCATCGTCAATACGTTCCATTGAAACAGCCCCTTCCTCAACCAGTTCTTTCAAGTCGATACAAAACTGTCCCTCCGAAGGAATCATTGCCATATCAATACCCGCATTGACAGCCAGCCTGACGGCATCTTTCTTGCTGCTTGCAATATGGTCGCGAAAATACAGATTATTAATATCATTCCAATCGGTCACAATCATTCCATCCCAGTTCAAGTCCTCCTTCAACCATCCGGTCAATAACTCTTTATTGGCATGAAACGCCACCCCGCTATTATTGGCGGAATTGACCATCAGCGACAAGGCACCCGCACGAATCGCCGCCTTGAAAGGAGCAAAGTATTTCTCACGCATGTCAATATCGGTAATAGAAGAAGGAGTACGGTCTTTACCGGAGACTGGAACCCCATATCCCATAAAATGCTTGATACAGGATGAAATATGATATTCATCCACCTTATTCGGATTATCCCCCTGCAAACCACGTACAGCCTGTACAGCCATTTGTGCATTCACATAGGTATCTTCCCCGAAACTTTCCCACATACGCGGCCAACGAGGATCGCGCCCGAGATCCATTACAGGAGCAAATGTCCACGGTACACAACAAGCGCGAGTCTCGTAAGCCGTAATCTCCGCACAACGCCTGGCCAGTTCCCTGTTGAAAGTAGCCGCCATATTGATACCTTGAGGAAAATAAGTAGCGTCTTGCGTATATGAAGCCCCGTGAATTTGATCCAAACCATAAATGCATGGAATCCCGATTTCTTCCAAAGATTTCTTTTGAATCTGTGTGATCACTTCTGCAAACACTTCCTTTTTCTGGCTGACTCCGAAAGGAATATTCAGTAACGAACCTACCTTATATTTGCCAATCACCGTATCCAGTAACGCCTCGCTCAATTTATTATTGTTTTTATCCGTCACTACCCCAATGGTCAGTTCGCACATCTGGCCAATCTTCTCTTCAAGAGTCATGCCTTTCAGCAGTTTCTCTATTTTTCCTTCTATTTCCGGATCTGACGGAATGGCAGGAACCGGTTGTCTTTCGGCACAAGCCGAAAAAATGCTTCCAAACAATAAAGTTGTTAATAGTTTTTTCATGGTAATTCGTATTTATTTAAATTGTAAATTCTCTATATATGGATTGACAAACAGATATTTTCTACAATCAGCCTTCTTTATCTGTCTTCCGTTAAACACAACATTATCAAATGTCACATTCTGTAAAGGAAACTCACGACTTACTCCCCGTACCTGGGCAGGCAGGTATTTGTCGCCTGTGAAAGTTATATTCCGAAAGACAACTCCGGACAAACTTCCTGTATCTGTACCGTCACTTACTATCTCCACAGCAATTGGTCGTCCGCCATACAAGTTCTCAATCTGTATATTCTCGAATAGAATGTCAGACATCCGTCCACCACCGCCAAGCCCCTCGTATATGCCAACACGTGCATTAATAGCCGCACATCCTCCTCTCCAGCCATCATCCCCCTCCTTGCTATCATACAATGCAGGTGTCTCCAATACGATACAATTTCTAAAAGTCACATTCCGGATATAATTCGTGCGAGGTTCACGAGACGTTCCGCACTCCGGGCCGACCAGAAACACATTGGCGCAATCCGTCCAACCGACACAGTTCTCTACCAAAACATCCTCACACCCCATTTTCGCCAGTTCCTGATTCTTGATAGTGATACAATCATCATAATTCCGGAAAAAGCAATTACGTACCCTAACCTCGCGGCTATTACAAACATCCAGTCCGTCCGAGTTCAATATCCAGCTAATCTGTTTTACATTATCAACCAACAAGTCCTGCGAGTTCTTCAACCGGATCGTCCATGCCGGAGAATCAATTAAAGTAACTCCCGATATCTCCACGTTCCGACAATACTCGAAATTTATTAATTGCGTACGCCTCTCATCGCAATGAGTTTCCTTCGCACCACACAAGATTCCTCTCCCTGCAATCCGGACATTTTCTATCCCCTTTCCGACAACATATCCATACACAAAAGCACCCTCGTCCAAATAAAGCGTCTGGTTACTTTTCATCACGATACGTCCAACATCATGCTGCCCGGCCCCGTAATAAAGCACGTCCGGAACATCCTGAGCAGGCTTATCCACATCCGGCAAATCGGGAAACAAAAAAAGATTTTCCGCACGGTCACCGTCAAATTCTACGGAGACTTTCTGCGAAGCATCCGTCAGTTCAAACTCAATTCCGCCCTTTACCCTTTTATAATCTATTCCATAAGATACCGGACGTATCTCGACGTTCCGAAACCGGAAACAGGGTTCGACACGCACCTTCACATTCTTTGCAAAATCCCGGACAAAAAGCGCATAGCTCATCGTATCACGCAACAGTTTCTGATTTTCCCAATCATTCCATATCTGCGGATGTTTCGAGAAAGAAGAAACCAACGCATTACGAACCTCTATCGGTTGCCATATTCCTTTCTCATCTTGAATGAAAACCTTATACGAGCGTTTACGGAATTCGGGTAAATGAATCAATGCATTTTGGGGAGTAACGGACAAAGTTCTTCCCGGCACCGTCCTGTCGTCAGCTTTTAAAGCCACTGCAAACAGTGCAAATAATAAAATCAATATATTTTTCATCGGTCCTCTATTGTTTCACGTTCTTCCAGTGTTCCGGTTCTACATACTCAAAATAATTCCTGATTTCCTTCTCTGTTCCCACATTACGTTCCAATATCGGTCCAAGTATTTTCCCTTCCCGGAATATCGCAGCTTTCACCACGACCGAATCATTGATAATAAAAGGCTTGTCATACCTCAAGGAAGTAGCTCCAGGAATCTTTCCATCTAACGTATAGCGTATCTCAACCGGATATTTCTCCGTATCCAACATCACTTCCATTCCCCCGTGTTCCACCTTGCGGGTAGTCAGTTCTATTTCATCAGTCAACGTAAAAGAATTAATTCCCCTTGCAAGCAATTGCGGAATATGTGCATTCATACGCGGCTTGAAATGCTGCCATTCACGTTTCTCTTCCTGTGTCCATGCCATCTCGGCAATAGCAAGCAAACGAGGAAAAATCATATACTCCAGATGTTTCTCGTCATTAATAAACTCCGCCCATGCACAACCTTGCACCCCAATCACCCGTCCGGCATTCTCCGGACGAATCCAGGCTACGCTATTCGGTTCAAGAAACTTTCCCTGAATCATCTGCTCATTGCGGACAGCGCTTTCCGGAGTAGTGGCAACAGGACAAATGCTATACATTTTCTTTATGGGAGAATATCCGGTCATTGCCCGTGGTTGCGTATCCGGAGTAGCCTGATACCAATCGAAATAAAGTGCGGCACCCGGTGTAAAAACAACCTTATATCCCTTGTTCGCCGCATAAGACGCAAACTCCTGCCCCCGATAAGAGACAACCGTAGAAGCAGGCTGCAACTGATTCTTTGATATTTCATCCCAACCTATCATCATTTTTCCTTTCGACGTAAGAAAGGTTTCCATTCTCCCAATCATGTAACACTGCAATTCATCCCAATCTTTTATCCCTTCCTTCGTCATCAGAGCCCGGCATTTCGGACAATTTTTCCATTCTACTTTGCGGGCTTCATCACCGCCAATATGAACATAAGCCGAAGGAAAAAGGTCGATAACTTCCGTCAGGACATCTTCCATAAAAGTATAGGTCTGCTCATTACCGGCACAAAACTCTCCACCGGCATAAGGTTTGCCCATGCAGCAAAGTTCCGGATAACCGACAAACACTTCATCCGAATGAGCAGGAAACTCAATTTCCGGAATTACCTCAATACATCGTTTTTCCGCATAAGCCACTATCTCCCGTATATCTTCTTTTGTATAATAACCTCCATAAGCGTTGGGGGTTCCTTCAGGTAAATAGGTGCGGTCTTTTTTATCCCACCATTCCACCCACTCACATTGAGTACGGAAAGCGCCCATAGAGGTTAATCGGGGGTATTTGTCTATTTGTATCCGCCACCCGCCGTTATCGGTCAGGTGAAAATGAAATTTATTCAGTTTGTAAAAGGCCATTTCATCCATCAATTTCGTAATTTCCTCTTTAGGGAAGAAATGCCTTGACACATCCACGTGCAACCCGCGATAGCCGAAACGGGGAGTATCTTTAATTTCCACGCAAGGTATTCCACGAGAAGATACCAGTTGCCTTAACGTCTGCTTACCATAAAAAGCCCCTTTCCCGGTAGCCGCATTCAAATGAACAGCCCCGGAAGATACAGACAATTCATATCCTTCATCTCCCAACTCATTATAAGAAGCCGAATCAATATGGCAAGTAATAAACTTATCTGCACCTTCATTTACAAACCTGGTACTATCTATCTCGAAAAAGCCCTCTTTTATCTCCATGTCATTCGGAAGGGGAATCACATTGACTTGCCCCCTGTCCGGAGTACAAGCAACGAGTCCTGCTACCAAACAGTAGCAGTAACCTCCTGCCATTATCCACTTGCCAAATCCTGACAACAATCTGATTTTCATACCTTTCATGTTTTTATTGATGAATAATATCTACATTCTCCGGTTTATCCACCGTCCATTTCCCGGACTGATGAATAGGAGTGCCATTATAAGTCACCTTATCAAATACAAGTCCGCTAATGGTATTGCCATTGGTATAAATCCCCGAAGCCTGACACCTGTCAGCCTCATCAAGAATCTGAATATTCCGGTACGTCACATTCTTTATCAATGCATGGTCCTGATTTGCTTTCTGCCAAATAACCATAGGACGTCCCTTTTGCGAGATATTATCAATCACTATATTCTGAAATGTAATATTCTCGATCGTTCCGGAAGTGGCGCCACCCGAAGGATACTGGGAAATCGAAAGCCCCGCACCGTCACAATTCAACTTGCTACTGCTGGTTTCAAGCAAATTGGTAGGATATTCCATAATCACACAATCCTCTATCGTGCAATCACTTATTCCTGCACGAGTATTTGTCCCGCTCTCGGGACCAATAACAATTCCCCGTGCATAATCCGCCCAAATCAAATTATTCTTTATACGAATATCCCTGGTTGCCGTCACCGAAAGGGAATTCACCTTCAAAGTAATGCAGTCGTCGTATGTACGTATGAAACAATCCTGAATCGTAGCATCCGTCACACTACACAAGTCAATACCGTCTCCATTCAATATCCAACACAGGATATTAATGTTGTCAATCATCACATGGTCGGTGTTATAAACAGACAATGTCCAATTGGGGGAATCAACAACAGTAATGCCGGAAATCGTAAAATAGCCTCTGTTGGACAGCCTGTTGGCATTCGTCTCTATCAACAAGGCACCGTGTGCATAGGTCTCTCCTGTATGAGCCAGTTTGGCACCGGACAAGATTCCGCGTCCCGTAATGGTCACATGGCTGCCGGAGACTGCAACCTTACCATATACAACCGCTCCTTCATCTATATACAGCGTTTCTCCTTCTTTCAATGTAATCCGCTCCGGATTATGTTCACCCGGACCATAATACTTCATACCTGCGGGCAAATTATCCGGGTCGGGACGGTCAGGATCAGGACGATTCGGCAATATCATCAGATTGTAGAACCGGTCACCGTCAAACTCCACAGACACTTTCCGCTTTTCCCACTGCGGCAAAGTAAACTCAATCGTGTTGTCCCCCACATTGACAGGAGTGATTCCATACATACTCGGACGAATTTTCACACTGCCGAAGCTTTTCTTCTTTTGCACTCTGATTTTGACAGGTGCGTCAAAGTCATGCGTAAAGTTCACAAAACTCATCGTATCCCTTAGCCTCTTCGAATTGTTCCAGTCATTCCAAATAGAGCCATGATGTCCCGGAGCATCCGAACAAAGCGCATAATGCACATCAACTTCTTTCCAAGTACCGTCTTTCTGCAGGACAGACACCTTATAATAACGATTTTCTTCCTTTACCGGCGCCTCTTCTTTCAGTGGAATATCCACTGTATGACTTGTCCATTTTGACATCCCGTAGACTGTATAACGATATATCAGTCTGCATGTTCCGTCCACTTCATAGTTGGCAAAATCCACACTCATTTCCAAAGCTTGCCCGGTCTTGATCCCGGCAGGGATAAGCAACGTCTTTTCCACCGTTTCACCATTCTTCAATGCCAGCTTGCAGGCCAAATTCCAACGGCCGGAATCCGACATCGGAAAAACAACAGTCTCTTTTCCCGACTCCTGCTTTGTCACCCGTATCTCCTTGTCAGCAGACAAGTTTCCGACCGATTCCAACTCACCGGAATAAACTCTTACCCGATTTGCCATCCCCGGCAACACAAAAGAAAGCGATTCGAACGCTTCGGGAGCATGTACAAAATCCACTTTCATAACAGAAGTGACCGGTTTCAACGACAATGTATTCCCTTCTTCGGCTACAACCGTCATCTGTCCCATCCATACCTGTGGAATATCTTCATTGACATCCTTCACAGACAGATGATAAGAAGACAAAGGTACACCCGAAGCCATGGAACCCCAAGAAAGGTTCTCCTTACTTTCATACGCCAGTGCCACCATTCGGTCGCCCACAGAAGAAACAAACAAAGAAGCGTTATCCGATGACTCCTGCACCTCCACACACTCTTTGTTTTCAAATACAAACAGCGCATGCGGCCAGTTCTTCAAGTCCTCGGGCGTATACCCCACCTCGTTGCCGAAATCCACCCGGATCCCCTCTTTCTGTTCTTCGTCTATCCTTTGTTCATCGTTCTCGTCAGAGCACGAAAGTAAAAGAACAGGCAACCACAAAACTCCGATGAGGAAAAGCAGCCGATTCACTTCAACAGCTTTTATTTTAATTACTTTCCCAACCTTCATTCTGAACAAGATTATGATTTTTGAATAATTCAACATCCTGAATCGGATAATAATTCATCCGCTCTTCCCATATCCTTTCCTGCACCGTTTTCTTCTCATAAGAGTAAATATACCCTTCCCCGCTCTCGTCCTTTACGGCTGTAATAGAGAGCCCTTCTATCCGGGTCGTTGAAGTTCCTGTCATCCAACGTCTTATATCCCAAAAGCGATGTCCCTCGAAAGCCAGCTCCACACGGCGTTCATTACGCAAACGCTTTTTAAAAGCATCATATCCAGTCGTTTCAACAGCGCTCATATCTACCCTTGTACGAATCATATTTACAGCCTCACGAGGTGATACCGTATACTGAACGTTATCCAAAGTCCCCTTGAAATCCGGTTCTTTTGTTGCTTCCAGCAAAGCCTCCGCATAGTTCAGCAAGACTTCCGCATACCTGAACAAAGGCCATATATGTTGATATGAGGTAGCACTTCCCGTAGTCAGGTCGGTAGCTTCTTTCAAGTGTTTACGTAAATAATAGGAAGTAGGAGAAGCTCCCTCTTTAGGAAGTCCGTTCATCCCTCCGATAAAACTTTCCACTACCTTGTCTTTGAATGTCTGTCCGTTCATCAATACAGTCTGTGCCAATCTCGGGTCTCTCTCCGAAGGTTCCAAAGCTTTGTTGCGATGTTCCGGGTTATTCCAGTCGAACGGAGTGCCATCCCGCATATCAAAAGCCTCAACCAAATTGTGTGAAGGGCACACTCCCGAGTTACCGCCTTCATATCCTATCGGAAAATTGGCACTCTCAAAACTATTGCTCACCCCATTCCATCTGCCAAAAATAAAATCAAGAGAATTGGGATTGTTAATCACCTCTTCACCCGGTTTTTCCTGATAGACATTCAAGTCTATAACCGCTTTGGCAGCCTTGGCGGCCTTCAACCACTTCGCCTGGTTGTCCGTCGAGTTCAACGGACTGGCAGCATACAGCAGCACTCTTGCCTTCAACGCCAACGCCATTCCCTTGGTGGCTCTGCCTACCTCGTCCGTAGAAGTCATTCCCTTAAACGTGACCGGCAGAAACTTCGCAGCCTCGTCACACTCCCCGACAATCCAGTTGACAGCTTCAGCAAATGTAGCAGGCTGCAATTCATTGACTTCCTCCAGAGTAAACTGCCGGTCGGCAATAATAATATTCTTATAACGTTTCAATAACTCAAAATGGAAATAGGCCCTCAATGCCTGTATTTCATAAGGATAAAGCTTCAGTTCCTTTAATTTTTCCTCATATTTCTCCTGATACTTTGCAGCGGGAAAATCTGCCGGACAATGTTCGATGAAATAATTGGCTGCGGCAATCGCCCGGTAATAATATTCCCATACATCGCCTATCGGTGCACTTGTATTCCAGCTACCGTCATAGAATCCTTTGATTCCGTTTGTACTCCAGGCATTCACCGCGTCGTCCGTCGCCGCATCTATCATGGTCGAACACACTTCGCTGTACCCGTCTTTCAGATATCCGTAGACATTGGTAGCAACCGCCTTCGTCCTGTCGAAAGTAGAGAACTGATATTCCACCGAATTATATCCGGATTCATTAAGCTCCAGAAAATCACTACAAGCAGTTGTCATCCACAAGCAAGCTGCCAAAGCCAATAGATTATATTTTTTCATACCTTGCTTCTTGTTTAAAATAAGACATTGATTCCAATCAAATAAGAACGCGATGAAGGATACTCCATATCCATCTGTTCCGGATCCATAATACCGACATGGTCTATCGAAAACAGGTTCATGCCTTTCAGGAACAACCTGCAATCACTCATCCTCATCTTTTCTGCAAACCGGGCAGGAAGTTTGTAAGAAAGTTCCAGCACACGTAATTTCAGATAATCCCCCTTTTCCATCCACAAGCTGCTCGTCTGAAAGTTGTGATTGTTGGAAAGAGTAGTCAGACGCGGATATCGGGCATCCGGGGTGGCATCCGTCCAGCGGTTCTCCAGATAATGTTCAGACACGTTCTTATCATTGCCGTACAACGGATGATAAATACTGGCTAGCATAGTCGATACGGAACGGTGCGCCACTCCCTGAAAATGGGCTTTTATCCCCCAATTTCTATAATCCGCCCCCAATGAAAACCCGTAATAGATTTCGGGCAGAGTGGAATACTGCTGATGGCAATGATCGTAATCGTCAATCTTTCCGTCGCCATTCAAATCCTTGTATTTCACATCTCCCGGTCGAAGTTCGGACTCATACGTAGAAACCGGCAGTCCGGGAAGCAGATTTCCCTGTGCGTCGAAATCTTCCTTCTGATACAGTCCCTCTGCCATCAGCCCGTAAAGTTGCCCGATTGAATTGCCTGTCGCATACATATATTTATAAGGATGATATTCCTCATTGATATTGACTATTTCATTCTTGGCATAAGAAAAATTCCCCTTTATGAAATAACTGAACTTATCAAGCTGCTGTTGCCATCCGAGCGTTATCTCTCCACCATAATTCTTCACTTCACCGGTAAACAACGAACCTACATCCCTACCTACCACAGAAGAATATACTCCACCGGCATACTGTCTGATATTTTTCCTCCGGTTATAGAAAGCGTCTACCTGCATGGAAAGTCCCTTCCAAATCCCGACTTCCACTCCGAAGTTTGCTTTATATTCCTTTTCCGGCTCGATCCCCTTCGAAGGAAAACCACCCTGTGCCAATCCTCCTGTAGAAGTAGTACCTACGAAAATATATTCCTGTCCGGGACCATTGAACTGTTTGTCCATATCATAGAACAGACGGGAATCATTGCCGGTGACACCGAATGAAGCACGCAGTTTCAAATAATCCAACACGGAGAAACGATGCATAAACTCTTCATTGGAAGCAATCCATGCTACGGATACAGCCGGATAAACACGATACTTGTCACCCACCGGCATTTTCAAACTTCCCGAATAAGAGCATACCACATCTGCCAGATAACGGTTGTCATAATTATAAGAGAGATGAGCCATATAATCACGGAATGCATTCGTACCGTTGGCACCGAGATACTTCCGCCGTCCTTGCGAATAAATACCCGCTACATCCAAATGGTGTTTTCCGAAATCTCTCTCATAATTCACTTTTCCCCAGATATAAGTACGCATCACCTGTGCCTGCAAACCACTGGCAAAACTCATTTCCGTATCATTACCATATCGGGAATACGACAAATCCGAAATATTCCCGGCAGCATCACGCACAGGAGTGGCAATAGAATAGGCATAACTCTTGGTTCTGAAGTCCGCTATATCCGCCGAGTTATCATAGGTCACCCTCACTTGTGCGGAAAGTCCCGGAGTAATCATCGACAAATCCTGCTCTATCGTCAAATCCGCAAACAATGTACGCTGCAAAACCTGCCCGTATCCGTTAGCTGCCTGTACTGCAAGCGGATTCGTGAACATCTGGTTCTTTGCCCATACTCCGTTACGGTCATATATAGGCGCGGCTATCACTGGAGTATTATAGACATTCGCAAGGGAAGTACCGCCCGTCGGTTGCTGATACTGCATCAAGCGTCCCATAAGATTCATGCGCGCCATCGTAGTCGGAGAAATGTTCGCTTCAAGATTCGTACGCAGCTTCAAGGCATACATCTCCACCTGTGTAGAATATCCGTCATTCAAATCTGTGTTATTAAAGAATCCGCGGTTGCTCGTATAATTGGCAAATACATAATAGCGCATCCGCTCGTTAGCACCATCAAACGAGAGATTCAAGTCATGATTAAAAGCCGTCTTACGTAAAATCTGATTCTTCCAGTCCACTATAGCCAGAGGAGAAGTCCCGTTCTGTAGTGCCTGTATGTCAGCCTGCGTATAACGGGGAGCAAGCCCGTCATATCCCAACGCTTCATTCACGGCGTTCGCATAAGATACGGCATCCGCCATTCCAGGAATACGGAAAGGAGTCTGTACCGTAAAATTATAACCGACATGCGTGCGCATCTTGTTATTTCCTCCCCTCTTGGTAGTGACGCAGATCACCCCGTCCGTACCACGGTTGCCATACAAAGCCAGTGAAGCAGCATCCTTCAATACGGTTACGCTTTCTATCTCATCCACATTCAGGCTGCCAATCTCTCTTTCCACGCCATCCACCAGCACTAATACCTTGTTTCCTTGATTGGAAGCCATTCCACGTACGTAAATATCAGGGGTAGAATTATACGGAAGCGAACCATTGTGATATACTCCCAACCCCGGAATCAGCCCGTACAATGTATTCAGCGGATTGATTTCTCCGGAAAGTTTCATTTCATCGGCCGACACCCCGTCAATTGCCGCTGTCGTATTCTCTTTCGTCACACGCTGGTCATATCCCAGTTCGAAGAGACGGTTGTCCTTGTCCAGCTTCACCGTCATCACCTCCCCTGTCACTTTCAGTTTACGTTGCAACTGGTTATACTTTTCAAAATTCAGTTCCGCACCTTTGTCAGCCCGGCATTCAATCATACCGTCTTTGTCCGAAAGGAACGACTCGTCATCATTCCCTCCGATGCGCATCATCACTCCCTGCAACGGACGGTTCCACTCATCCACCACACGAATGCGAACATCTATTTTCTGTGCCTTCACCCACGAACATAGTCCGAGAATCAGCATTGCCCCTATTATAAATCTTTTCATCATTGTTTTCATTTTGATTTAACCACTCGTTTTTTACCATCCCGGATTCTGCAAAAGACCATATCCCTTATTAATCTCATCAGAAGGGAATGCGCTCATATACCATTTCGGACTAAAATTCTTTTGCCAGAATCTTGATACAGATTCCACTTTCGGTTGCTCAAAGTTCAGTTGCAGGTTACCTTCGGCAACCGAACCGCTCTTAATCGTCACATTCACTCCATGCAAGGTCTTTTTAAACACATCGGCACGTTTCCAACGGGCAATATCAAACCATCTCACCTCCTCAAAAGCCAGTTCACGGGCACGCTCATCCAGGATTTCCTCACGCAACTCCGCATCACCTTCCAAAGCACATTCGTTATAGACGGGCAACGACTTTCCACTCTGCAAACGATGCAGCAGCGCGTCACTCATGTCGGGAAGCCCTACACGGTTGCGGACTTTGTCAAGCTCTTTATACGCTTTGTCTTTCTGTCCCGTCTCGTTCAGCGCTTCCGCATAGGCCAGATGAATCTCCGCCATTCTCAAATAAGCATAATTGGCAGGGCGGTCATGGAAAGTGGATTGAT
Organism: Bacteroides caccae; assembly: GCF_002222615.2. Lineage (NCBI taxonomy): Bacteria > Pseudomonadati > Bacteroidota > Bacteroidia > Bacteroidales > Bacteroidaceae > Bacteroides > Bacteroides caccae. The sequence continues at coordinate 4,261,474 of NZ_CP022412.2, forward strand.
TGTAATCCCACAAGAACTTACGTATACAAAATCCCGAAGGCGCACGTCCCCCGTCTGTTTCCGAACCTCTTTCCAGACCGCCAATCCACATTTCCGCCGGACGACTTTGAAAATGATCCCCCACAATCATGACCGTTTCATACAGACGGGGATCACGGTCTGTAAACGGATTATTATCTATCGTACCTATTGAACCGTTTTTTTCTATCCACTCTTCATAAGAAGTTTTTTCTCCAGTGGCAGAAGTAAACATATCTACATAATCCAGCGTAACCGCACCTCCGCCATATCCTCGTCCCGCATTTCCGTTCGTATCACTGGAAGGACCGAAATACATCCGGTGATAAGAATCCCCGAAAGTTCTAAGATTACGGAAAGTAGCTATCAGAATCTCACTGTTATAACGATCGGCATAACATCCGGAGAAAGCCTTCCGATATCCCTCCGCATCCCGCGTCTCCGGTTGTACCAACTGGTATACATTCCCGTTCCTGGCATTCTCTGCAAAGAACTCTTCACAAGCCGTTACCACTCTCTCCCACCGTTTCCGCTCATAATTGCCATACCACACCATCTTGTCGATATCCTCCGCCGGTATCTTGCCGACATTGCCTGCTACGGGGCTACAAGCCTCCAAATAAGGTTGATTCGCATTAAAAAGCGGACTGGCTGCCAGCAAAAGCACCCTGACCTTCAATCCCAATGCAGCAGCTTTGGTAAAACGCCCGTCATCTACGGCAGCTACCCGCCATGGCAATTTATTAGCTGCATCGTCACATAAGTTTATAATAAATTCGACTGTTTTCTCGAATGTCTTTCTTGAAAAGTCCACTTCCAAGCTATTAGATGCGTCTATAGAAGAATAAAGCAGAGGAACTCCTCCAAAATGACGTAGCAATTCATGATACTGACAAGCAATAATCATCTGCGCCTCCCCTTTACGTACATTCTTTTCTGCTTCGGTCATATCAGGAACCCGGTCTACATTCTCAATATACAGATATGCTTTACGAATCCCCCTCCATGTCACATCCTGGTTGGGATAGAATCCCATTTTCGTACTTGAGGCCGTATTCTCTGTCTCCGAACTATACGACCCGTTATAATAAGTCGGATAAACACCTCCCCAATTACAATGTGAATTCATGATATCCGTCAATGCGTCCAAATTGTCCCAACCCAGCTTGTTTCCTGCCTGCTGATGTTCAAAATTTCCGTCATTTGCATGTACGGTCAACCCCGTGCGGAGTGTTGCATAGGCTGAGTTCAACGCCCGGTCTGCATAAAGTTTTGAAGAAAATATAGTGTCAATCGTCACATCCACTCCCGGCGCTTTCTCCAGAAAAGCATCACCGAAAGCCAAATCACTGCAAGAGCCCAACATACAACTGGCAGCCATCACCGAAAAATATATAATAACCTTTTTCATACTCTATCGTTTTAAAATGAAATATTGACTCCAAAATTGTAAATCCGTATATTCGGATAGTTATTATTTCCTCCGTCAGTGACTCCTTCCGGGTCAATATCTATATCATTCAAATCGGAGAACAAAGTCAACAAGTTGTAACCGTTACAATAGAACCGGACTGATTCAATCCCCACTTTCTTCAGGAAATCCTTCTGGGGAAGTGTATAGGAAATCTCCGCGGTTTTTAGACGAAGATAAGAACCGTTCATCAGCCACAAGTCAGAAGTTTGCAGATAATGCGACTTATTCATGAACGTCAACCGTGGAAAGCGTGAATTCGGATTCTCTTCCGTCCATCGCCCGTCTGCAAGAAATTTGAGCAACATACGGCTGTTCGTACTGCCGAACGCATTCCGGTATTCACCGTCCAGTATTCTGGATGCATTCATTGCTGCTGTCCACTGCATCGAGAATTCAAAGTTCTTCCATTTAAGACCGCCTAGAAAACCGAATACATAATCCGGACGTTCGGCATATCCGAAGCGGGTTTTATCATCACCGTTTATCACACCGTCTCCATTCAAGTCTTTGAACAAAGCATCTCCCGGGCGGGGAGTGCCCAATGCCATTTGCGGCAGAATCTGCCGGCCGTTCTCATCCTTTTTCAGGTTGCCATCCGCATCGAAGTCATCTTTTTGTAAAAAACGGTCGAAGATATATCCGTAAGTCAAACCGGTGCTCCGTCCCGTTTCAGCCATATAAGGCTCGTTGGGCACTACCTCGTCCATATAAATAATCTTGTTTTTCGCATAAGAGACATTCGCTTTCAGCCAATAGTCCACCTTGCCCGCCCGGTCGTTCCACCCGAGCGACAATTCATAGCCGTGGTTGTTTACCTTACCCAAGTTGATTTTAGGCAGATTGATATCGGTAATGGCCGGCAACGTGTTGCGGGTAGACAATATATCCTTTCTTTTTTCAAAGAAAACATCGGCAGTCAGACTCAAACGGGAATCAAACATTTTGAGGTCAATACCATAATTCTGTTTTGCCACCTTTTCCCAAGTCACATCCGGATTACCCATCGTATTTTCTTTCGCGTCCGGAAGCAATCCCGTACCGCCGTCTTTTCCGAACTGCCAACTGCCCTGTCCTTTTGCTACTGTATTATAACCGCTCCATGCACCTGCCATATAAAGGAAACGGGCATTTTCCATTTTATCATTACCTACGATACCATAAGAAGCACGCAGTTTCAGGAAATCAATAACTTTCTGTTTCTTCATGAATTTCTCCTCCGAGAGAATCCAACCGGCAGAAACCGCTGGGAAAAAACCGAAGCGCTTATCCGGTGCAAAATTTTCCGAACCGTTATATCCTGCATTCAAGTCCACCATATATCGCTTCTTGTATGCATACGTCATACGTCCCACATACCCTACATAGGCTGTCGGTATATCCATATAAAACACTTTTCCGTCTATTTTCGTTTCCGGATAATATTTTTTAGACTGGTTGTACAAGAACAATGCCGATACATCATGGTCACCGAATGAACGGCTGTAGTTCAGGCTGAACTCTCCGTACCAGTTACGTCCCCTGCCAACCTCTTCACCGTAACTCATCTGTTCGTGCAGTCCGCTGACTCCATCCGTCTGATATACAATGGTACGGTCGAAACGCGGATCCCAAAAGTCCATTCCCGGTGTTTCTATCGAACCCAGATAAATCGGTGTACACATGCTGTCCGCTCCCGAAGGCGTCCGAGAAGCTTTCACATTATAGTTTGTGTTATAAGCACCTTTTATATTCATGCTCAATCCCGGAGTTATAAAATCCAGTTTCTGCTCAAGAGCCAAGTCTAGATTCAATACATTGTCCGTATCCACATTATATCCATAATTGTAATAATAGTCCAACGGACACGAACGTTCACCGATAGAAATATATCTATTGGAATAGATATTGGAAATTAGTTTTCCATCCACTATCCCGGGGCTGGAGAAAGGAGTTGACCACAGTACTTTTCTCCACAATTCATCCGTCCGAGGTTCTCTTTTTGCACCGACATGTCCGCCGATATTCACTTTCAACAAAGTAGATTTTGTAATATCAATATCCACATTCGAACGATAATTGAAACGCTTGTATTGATAGTTAGGGTCATAAGACTCTCCCAACTGCTTCAACATACCGTCTTGCAACAGATATCCCAAAGAGACAAAATAACGGAAACGCTCACCGCCACCCGACAACGTCAGGTTATGCTGTGTCTGCCAAGCAAGGTTCTTGAAAAGATAATCGTTCCAGTCAACATTGGGAAACATAATAGGATCTTCATTCGTTCTGAACATATCTATCACAAATGGCGAGAAGCCCAATTGAGATTCCGTCAACGAGGGATTGTCACTTAGTTGCGCTTCATTATATAAGGTAGCATACGTATAACTGTCCACCCCTTTCAGGTTACGCAGAGCCTGGGTCAATCCGAATGAAGAATTCAATGAAATCACCGGTTTTCCGGATACACCGCGACGCGTAGTGACCAACACAACACCATTCGCTCCACGCACACCGAATACAGCCGTGGAAGCCGCGTCCTTCAAAACCGTAATACTTTCTATTTCGTGCGAGTCCATCTGAAAGAAAGAACGCTCCACCCCGTCCACCAAAATCAACGGTTTGGAAAGTTCGTCCGACAAGGACCCCGTGCCACGTATATATATGGAAGGATTCTCCGCTCCCGGCTGACCGGACGGCTGTATGGATGAAAGTCCGGTGACAGCTCCCGAAAGCGCATTTGCTACACTGCCACTGGGAGATTTCAACAGCTCTTTCGTGTCAATGGAAGAAATAGCCGCAGTAACGGACATCTTACTTTGTTTACCGTAAGCAATGATCTGTACTTCCTCCAAGGTTTGAGAATCTTCCGCCAATCGGATAGTGAATCCGGTTGTTTTAGCAGGGGCCGCTTCTTTCGAAGCGTACCCCATATATGAAACTTCGAACACTATGGGAGAGATATTATCCGGAATATCCAATGCAAAATTACCATCTATGTCCGTAATCGTCCCGATAGTAGAACCTTTCACTTTAACAGTAGCTCCTACCAAAGGCTCGGACGTCCTGTCGTCCACCACTTTCCCTTTGTAGAGCCTGTTCTTGTTGATATTTGTTGCTGATGGGACTTCCATGATC